>DATNQE010000430.1:0-3306 GCA_036702895.1 Trichocoleus sp.
CTGGGTTTGGATTTGCCCACGAGTAACGATGTTGGTTAGGTAGTCCTCTGTGTACTGCTGAATCTGAGTGAGTCCCCGACCGATGGCCTCTCGGTTCTCAATTGGGTAATGGCCAGCTTCACCAATGAGCGATCGCACAAAGCCCGGCAGCTGCTCTAGCGCCTCTAGGTGTCCCTCTACGTAAGCCTGCAGGGCTGGAGCAAAGCCTTGAATTTGGCTAGAGCGCTGCTTCAGCGCCTGCCCCATCTCGGTAAACACCTTGGCTTCCTCTAGGACCGCTAGAAGCAAGCCATGCTTGCTGCCAAAGTGCCGAAACAGAGTGACTTCATTGACGCCCGCTAGGTCGGCAATCTGCCGAGTGGTTGTCTCGGTCACTCCCCCCTGAGCGAAGAGCTGGAGCGCTGATTCAATGAGGCGTTGGCGAGCGTTTTTTTGTTTGTTAGACATTTTTAATGCAAGTGCTACTTGCAGTCTATCAGGCCAAGTGCTACCGTCGTAGTGTAAGTGAGACTTGCATCTTTCCTGTAGCTCTCTCTCCAGACTGAAGTCAGGCGAAAACTCAGATGCGAGGCTGAACAAAAAAGGATTCTGTATGACCTCTACGTTAACGAAACCGCGCCTAGCGCTGCCCGATGAAAAGCTAACCCTCAGATGGCTAAATGTTGTCTTTTTTGGCGCTTTTCACGCTATAGCGTTGCTAGCCCCCTGGTTCTTCTCCTGGAAAGCGCTGAGCCTGACTATCGTTCTGCACTGGCTTTTTGGCAGCATCGGCATCTGCCTGGGCTACCACCGCTTGCTCACCCATCGCAGTTTGCAAGTGCCTAAGTGGCTGGAATACGTTTTGGGCACTATTGGTGCGCTGGCCCTTCAGGGAGGCCCTATTTTCTGGGTCGGTGGCCATCGCCAGCACCACCTCTACACTGAAGACCCTGACAAAGACCCCTATGCGGCTAGCCGAGGCTTTTGGTGGAGCCACATGCTGTGGATTTTCTATCCCCGCGATAAATTCTTTGATGCCAACACCTACCGCAAGTATGCGCCCGATCTTGCCAAAGACGCCTACTACACCTGGCTAGATAAGTACTTCTTGCTGCTGCAAATCCCGGTTGGGCTGCTGCTGTTTGCCATCGGCGGCTGGTCCTTCCTCATCTACGGTCTGTTTTTGCGGGCGGTGCTCTTGTGGCACTCCACCTGGCTGATCAACTCCGCGACTCACCTGTGGGGCAATCGCAGCTTTGATGTCGAAGACGGCTCCCGCAACTTGATCTTCACCGCTCTGGTAACCTACGGTGAAGGTTGGCACAACAACCACCACGCCTACCCCAACGTAGCCCCTGCAGGCTGGAAGTGGTGGCAGATCGACGTCACCTGGTGGGCCATTCTGCTGCTAGAAAAAGTGGGCCTTGCAAAGCGGGTGATTCGACCTCCAGCTGAGGCTGTGGCTAAGCTTTAGTAATTTTGTAGGCAACAGGTTCTAAAAGCCTAACTTAAGGCACCGCTACAAGCGGTGCCTTTCTGCGTTTGAAGACGTTTTAGCGGGTCCAGCGACGGCGAGGGCCAATGTCTAAATGCACAAACGTTGGGTAAGAACCCAATCCGCCAGGCCACCAGGCCAATCTAGAGGCTACTTGACGGGCCGGAATACCGTCTACGGAAAAGTCGGCGGCGCCGCCATACAGATGCTCGCTGAAACGAGCCCCACCAACGCGGCGGTTAGTTTCGGGATCGCGGTACCAGGAGCTGACGCGAAAGGGTCTGCCTAGCTGCCGCCTGGGTTCCTCTAAGCGTCGGGCCAGGGCCAGAATGTTCTCCACAACGCCCCGAGACGTGGGAATGCGGCTGCCGTCTTTGGTCGCTTCTCCCCAGGTAAAGCTTCCCCCTGGAATAATCGGCTGGTTCACGTAGAACGTGCTGGTAAAGCCCGGCAGGCGAATGCTGGGGCCGAGATTGCTGCCGGGAGCAGGGCGGGGCGGGCTTTGTACCGGCAGCGGGTAGACGACTACGCCATCGTAGATGACCTGAGCGTAGTCCTGAAAGACGAACCAGGTGTTGCGGCCCTGGATGTAGTCTTCAGGGCGAGCCAGGGTGAACTTGATGTGGTTGTTAAAACCCCCTTGAGCATCGGCGTAGGCATAGGAGCGGATTTCATACTGTGCCCCGGCCCGAACATTGACGCGTTCGTTGGGCGCTAGCTCGTCTGAGGGAACGGGCCGCGTCTTGAAAACGGTGCTGGTGGTAACGTTGAGGCGCTGGGGCCGTTCCTCCTCAATGTAGGGGTAAACCGTTTTGCCGTCGGCAAGTACCTGGGCATGGCCCTCGTAGATGTACCAGGTGTTGAAGCCGTTGAGCTCTCCGCTTCGCAGGGCAAATCTAATGTGGCCATTGAAGTCCCCCTGGGCGGTGGCGTAGGCGTAGGACTGTAAGTCCAGCGTGGTGCCCTGGGAGATGCGGTAGAGCTCTTCGGCGGGCAGATCGGCAGCCTGAACGGGACGGCGCTTCAACACAGTGTCGCGTGTAACCCTCAGGCGAAACCGGGCACCAGGCTCGGCTGGACGTGGCAAAGGATAAACAATACGATTCCCCTCCAGAACTCGCGCATGGGAGTCGTAAACGTACCAGGTGTTGAGACCGTTTATCCAGTCTTCGGGGTTTGCGATCGCAAATTGAATATGGGCATCAAAGCCGCCGTCACCATCGGCGTAGGCATAGGACTGGATTTCAAGACGAGTGCCCTTAGTTACGGCAAACAGCTCCTCAGGGCGCAGATCCAGCGACTGCTCTGGACGTCGCTTAAAGAGAGTGTTTTGAATCACTTCCAGGGTGAAGGGCATGGCAAGACTGCTTCAGTAGACGACCTCTGGCGGTAAGCCTCTGTTGGACGGTAGAGCAGTCGTGCCCGGTGCGGCATCTATACATTTGTAGAGACAAAAATCTATGGAGACAGCAGATTAGGAAGTGCGCTGCCCTCTTTTGCAGGTCCTGCTAAGGAATGAACTACTGGCCAAAGGGAGTTTCGTTAAGCAGTGCGATCGCGGTGCGCCAAACCATGTAGCCCTGCCAGTTAAGATGCAGTCCATCGGTTGTCAGGTCCGCGCGCAGCTCGCCGTTTCCGTTGGCAAACAGAGGGTAGAGATCGAGGTAAGTTGCCCCGTTCTCAGTGGCAATCTGCTGCAGCTCTGCGTTAATCGTGCGGATCTGTTCGTTGGGCAGCGCCAGCAGTTTGTCTCGCCCCTCCCAGGTGGCGTTCTCATCGCCGTGGGGCAAGATAGACTGCACCACAATCCGCGCCTCCGGATGGGTTTGGCG
>DATNQE010000411.1:0-2289 GCA_036702895.1 Trichocoleus sp.
GGGTAGCGCGGTTTGCTGGGTTGATCCGCATCGTCATCGTCGCCATCGGGGTCGGTCGGCGCGCAGGAGGCCAGGGGGCTGAGGGTTTCTGAGCTTTGGCCAACGGGACCGCCAAACCAAAAGGCGGTGCCAACGAGGCTAGCGGTGGTAAAGGCGCTGGCAAGCAGCAGCAGTTTGAGCAGCATAGATACCTCCGAATTTGCAAATGAGATTGACAGAAAGCCAAAGGCCAGAAAAGCTGCCTGCATCGTCCGGGGACAGGGCAGGCAGCCAGGTCGTTTGAGGGAAGTTTTTAGAGGTCAGGATCAACCCCGGTCTCTACAGGCAGATCGGGATAAGCCGAGTACTCGGTCCACGAACCTTCGTAAACCCGCACTTTGGGATAGCCCAGCAGGTGCTTGAGCACGCCGTATTGTAGGGTCGCTTCGCGCCCGGTGCTGCAGGTCACCACAATGTCATCAGCTTTGGTGATGCCCCGGCGGTCGAGCAGCGCCTGAATTTCACTGAGCGGCTTCAGCTGGTGGGGGTTGTCATCGCCAATGGTGAAGCTGGGCCAGGGAATGTTCTTAGCGCCGGGAATGTGGCCGTTGCGGATGAAGACGTCTTGCTCACCAGAGAAGAGGGCGGGCGGGCGAGGGTCAACGAACTTGACGGAGCCATCGCGCACAAACTGGCGCACCTGATCGAGGGTGACGCGCACCGAGGGGTCATCCTGCACCTTGAAGTTGCCCACCGAGTACTGCGGAAACTCGCGGGTTATGGGCAGCCCTGCCGCTTGATAGCTCTTGAAGCCGCCATCGAGAATGGCTAAGTCCTGATGGCCGCTGCGCTCCAGCAGGTAGGCCACCATCGACGCGCCCAAAATGTTGGGGCCGTCGGAGTACACCACCACTTTGCTGTCGCTGTTTACGCCGGCCTGGGAAAAGAGCGACTCAAGCTTCTGCAGCTCCCAGTACTGCACGGGCAGGCGACCGTTGGGACCACGGAAAGTGCCGTCGGCAATGTGAACGGCGTTGGGTACGTGCCCTTGAATGTAGTCCAGGGGGTTAATCCGCACGTCCAAAATGCGCAGGTTGGCGTCACTGGCGTGCTGCGACAGCCACTGAGGGCTGACATACTCCAGACTGGTGGTGCTAGCGGCGCGACCGGGCAGAGAAACGCCCGGCAGCAAAATCACCACCGCCAGCAGGGAAGCCAGAAAGGTCGCCACGGCGGGCACCCAGCGGGCTAATCGAATTCGCATAACTGTCTCCTTCATGTGTTCTAAATCTTCAAAGCCAGGCCGTTTCAGCCCGCTAAGACACGGGCGCAGCAGGTTGGGAGGCCTGCTTCACCCAGGTCGAGGTGCAGGGGATTTTGGTGCGATCGCACCGCTCCCCATACCGTTTCGCCACCTCCGTCACCTCCAGCAGCAGCCCCTTACTCAGAGTGGTGGGCTGCAGGCCCAGGTCTAAAAAGCAGCGATTCTCGACCCAAAGCTCGTTTTCCGCCGCCTCGTTGCGGGGATTGTCCAGATAGGCGATCTCGGCCCCGGTCACCTCGCTGACCAGCTTTGCCAAGTCGCGCACTCGGTGAGTTTCCGTCATCTGGTTGAAAATTTTCACGGGCTCGCCCCGCTGCGGCGGGTTCTCCAGCGCCAGCTGAATGCAGCGCACCGTGTCCTGAATGTGGATAAAGGCGCGAGTCTGACCGCCTGTGCCGTGCACCGTCAACGGGTAGCCAATGGCCGCCTGCATCAAAAACCGATTGAGCACTGTGCCGTAGTCGCCGTCGTAGTCAAACCGGTTGATCAGCCGCTCATCCAGGCGCGTTTCAGCGGTGTTGGTGCCCCATACTACGCCCTGGTGCAGGTCGGTGACGCGCACCCGATCATTCTTGTTGTAGTAGAAGAAAAAGAGCTGATCCTGGGTCTTAGTCATGTGGTAGACACTGCCCGGATTTGCGGGGTAGAGGATGCGCTGGGAAATGCGGTCTCCCTCCTCGGTGGGAATCTCCACATTCAGGTAGCCCTCAGGAATTTTCATCCCAGCGGTGCCGTAGCCATAAACCCCCATGGTCCCTAGGTGCACCACATGGATATCGAGCCCCGACTCCACAATGGCGCAGAGTACGTTGTGGGTGGCGTTGAGGTTGTTGTTGACGGTGTAGCGCTTGTGCCAGGCCGACTTCATCGAGTACGGCGCGGCGCGCTGCTCGGCGAAGTGCACCACCGCGTCGTAGCGGCCCTGCGCGAGCACGTCTTTGAGCAGTTCGTATTCCTGCGCGACGTCGACGCGATCAAACCCGATC
>DATNQE010000433.1:0-2753 GCA_036702895.1 Trichocoleus sp.
AGCTGGCCCGCTTCGCTCTTGAGCTGCGGCTTCCCCAGATTCCTAGGCACTTGCCCAGGCGGAGAGGCTTTGCTGCGTTGCCCCTGGAAAGGTTACCGCCATGATTGCAACTCCTTCGACTGTTGTCCCGCTTGCGCCTTCTTGGGGGGCTTCGGCTGCTCAATCGTTTACCCAGCGAGAGCAGCTTCCCCTGCAGGCCAATCAGCTCTGGCTGATTGAATCTGGCATCGTCAAAACGCTCACCTGGTCGGAGGAGGGCTATTCTACGCTGCTGGGTATTTGGGGGCCGGGAGATATTATTGGCCGACCGCTGGTAGGCCTAAACCCTTACCAGGCGTTTTGCTTAACCCCGGCCGTTGCGGCTCCCCTGCCCAAAGACGAATGGCCCGACATGAGCCAGGCGCTCGTTCGCCATATTCGCCATAGCAATGTGCTGATGGAGCTTCTCCACATTCCCCAGGCCGATGTGCGGATCTTTCGAGCGTTGAGCTGGCTGACCCAGCGCTTTGGCCTGCAATATCCCGAAGGGCGGCAGCTCAGTTTTCACGTCACCCATCAAGATTTAGCTGACCTCACGGGGTTGACCCGCGTAACGGTAACTCGGCTGCTAAACGAGCTAGACAAGCAGGGCCTGATTCACCGCCAGAAGCGGCTGATTACGATTACGGCGAATAACGACCCCTTCTGGCACTACGAGATCTAGCGGCTGAGTACCAGATTCCCGGCTCCTCTAAAGAAGCCGGGAATCTTAGCCTATCTACTCGATCAGCAGGTTCTTAGTGAGAATCACCATCCACTTTTGGGGCTTTTCGGTGGGGACCGGATCGCTCCAGTCGTTGGGCTCGGCGTAGCCGTGCTTGTGCAGGTAGTGAATAGTGTTCTCAATGGCTTTGAGAGAGCCGTAGAGGGTGTGCCGCAGCTTTTCGGGCTTGGGCGCAGGTTGGGGTAATTGGGCAGGCGGAACTTGGGGCGGCTGTGCGCCCTGCTCGGATGATTGAAACATGGGTTTCTGGTCTCCTTAGGTTTTGGTTGAGCGAGGAAACCAGAACCCGATCGCCTTAGCCACACCGCAGCGATTGAGCAAATTGGAGTGGCTAGGGCTACACTTGCCATAGCCTCGCAAGCTGCTGACTCAGATTTGCGGGGTTAGCTGTCCGTTGGTGGTAACGACACCTTCGGGCAGCGCTAAGGTTCACGAGTTCTGTGTCTGGCTACCGTGATCGACAGCTTAATGAATGAGCATACGAGGACGGGCCAGGTTCGTCAACTGTATCAAACAGCTTCGTCTTAAATCAGTCCAAAGCGTCTCTCAAAATCAGTTCTAGGGAGCGGCGCACGTAGGCTTCCCAAGATTCGGAAGTGGGCTGAAAGATGAGTCCGTAAAGCATGATGCCGCTCATGGCGTCGAACACTAGCCCTGGATCTAAGCCTGCTTGAACCTCGTTTCTCGCCTGGGCCCGTTCAATCACAACGGCAAAGGCTTGGCGTCGGGGACTGAGATATTTCTCCCAATAAATTTGAGCAAACTTGGGGTTGCTGGCGGCGCTGCTCATAATCATGGCAACGGTTTTTCGGCCAACGGGTGTCAGGCTGATTTTGGCAGCGCTCTCGATAAGCTTCTGGATGTCGTCCCACAGAGTGCCTGTATCGGGAATGTCTAGCTCTTCCCGTAGACTTTCAATCGCATCGGCGACTAACTCTTCTTTGTTGCGGTAGCGGCGGTAGATGGTCGTTTTTCCAACTCCAGCACGGGTTGCGATCGCACCCATACTCAACCCATCAAAGCCCACCTCTGCCAGTAGCTCTACCGTCGCTTGCAGAATGGCCTGATGAGACTTTGCGCTTCTAGGCCTTCCGGCCGCTCGTTTAGGGGCATCGTTCATAGGGGCTATGATAAATTACGATACAGCAACGTATCGTAATTAGAGCCATGGGCAAGCGACCCCGCTATGTAGACAGAAACAGTACTCAAACCCTGCGGGAAGGGTTAGCGGAATATTACGCGCTCAATCCTCACATCACCCCTCCAGAAACTCAGCCACCCGAGTTTGCGAAGGTTCTCAAAGCCCACGACGTAGGCCACGTCATCTACGGCTGCGATACGAGCATGTACGATGAGCTCAAGATTTTGCCGCTGTTCTGGTGGACGAGTGAATGTACATTTCAGCGATTCCGCCAGATGCGGGTGGAAAACACTGAAGTGATTGACGTCATGTATGGCGACATGATTAGGGAAAAGGGGACACTTTGGCTCTACGGCGAAATTCTGAAAGTGCTTCCCCCCCTGATTCCAGAAGTGTTTTCGATTTGGTTGAAAACACGCGATCACAAAAATCGGCTGCCCTTCCTAGACTTTCATTCCTTACTGGATCGCCCTCTTCTGGAGATTCGGCAAGAGTATGACCTGCTGCCGTTTATCCAGTAGAAGCCGATCTACGAGCTTGCCGCTACGCTGCTATTAGCCACAAACTGCTTACCGCAAGCCTTGCAGCGGTAGCACTGCTTGCCGCGGCGATGCCCGTTTTTAGAGAGCTGGTCAGACTGGCAACGGGGGCAAATCATTACATTCATTACATGAGTGGAGTTGCGATCGCCGGCGTGCGGTTCCAAATATGACACCAGAAGGTCTTCAATTTCCTGGGTCAAGCGCTGGCGATGCGTTTGGTCAGGGTTCCTGAGGGCTTCTAGAATCACGGCATTACTGCTGTGAACGCAGACCTCCGCCAGTAGGCTGCATTGGGCCTCGTCTAGCG
>DATNQE010000445.1:0-6230 GCA_036702895.1 Trichocoleus sp.
GCCGCTATGTCGTAACCGGCGCGAAAACGGGCGTAGCCTACTAATAGAAACGGCAGGTAGACCAGCACTGAGGCCAACCCGATAGAGATCAGCAGCCATCCAGGCGTTGTTAGCATGCTCTGCGGCTACCGTTAGTCGAAATAAAATAGAGTCACAATCTTACGCTGGTCCTCAGCATCCTGGCAGGTGCGAAGCAGCGTATGACTATCGTGAAAAGCAAAGCAGATCAGCTGCTGACAGCGAGAAATAATCTCCTGGTTGCACAGCGCGCTGGCCTCTGCTAGAGACATGCTGTCGTTAGCAGAATTTTCCACTAGGTGGGTCACCTGCTCTAACTGGTCGCGCGACTCCCGTGGCTGGCGCGCCATGCTCTGGGGCAAGATTACGGTGAGCAGGTTGGGGTCAGCCTTCATGGCTCCGCGAATGGCGGCCGAGTTGGTACCCGTTGCTCCAGAGGTAATAATGCGGTTGCCGCCCAGTACCAACGCGTAGGTCAGCAGCTCAATCAGCTGCTGATGAGTGATCGGAACGTGACGAGAACCCAGGATCGCAACCCGTTTAGAGCCAGCCTGCTGAATGGCCGCCAGCTCTTGCAGGAAAACATCAACTTTTGATTCAAGAGGCGCGTCGATAGACTGACTCAAAGGCTACACCGCTGCAAAACAGACGGAGGCAATTGTATCAGACTTGGGCCGCTCCCGCTTAGCCTTGGGAAGCAGCCACTGGTAGTTTGAGATCCAGCAGGCTCAGAAGGCGCTCCAGGTTTAGATGGGTCGCCATCAGCTGCTCTGCGCATTCCACCTTGGCCCGCTCGTGCAGCCGCACCTGACCAAACATCTGATCAATCAGCTCAACGGTGGTCAGCGTATCAGAATCAACAGAAAGAATAGGCACCTCTAGGTCAATAGCCCGCGCCAGAATCTCTGGGGAGGGGGGCAAATGCCCCGTGAGTACGAGGCATTGGGTAGAGGTTTCCAGGGCCGCTAGCTGAATGTCGGTGCGATCTCCCCCCGTTACCACCGCCATGTTGGTGCCCTTGCGGAAATAGCGCAGCGCCGAATTAACATTCATTGCCCCAATGCTGAGGCTCTCGACCATGAGATCGAGGCGATCGGAGCGGCACAGCACCTCAGCCTTCAGCCGAGTCACCATCTCCCGAACGCTGATGCTGCGCATCAGGGGCGTACGCGGCAGCAGCGCCAGCACCGCAATGCCGTGGCGCTCCAGATACGGCACCACTGAATTTTGCACCATATCCAGCTGGGCCTTCGGAATATCGTTAATGATGACTCCCAGGAGCCGCTGACCCAGGCGATGCTTAGCCGACAGCAGAGAATCTACTACCAGCGCCGAGTGAAACCGGGCCACTACCAGCACAGCCGCATCAATCGTCTCCGCAATCTGGGGCAGATCTAGCCCAAAAAGCACGCCCTCATCCAGGGTACCGGGGCCTTCTAGCAGCAGCAGGTCCTCTCCCCGATTCTGGTAAGCCTCGGCAATCTGCTGAAGATAGTCTTGCTCGCCGTTCTTCGCCAGCTGCGCCTCGATTGAGGCAGCCGTAAGGGACATCAGCGGTGGACGTAGGCGCTCTGGAGGAAGTTGCAGCGTCTGCGCCATGAAGTCAACGTCAGGATCTTCAATGGGGCCCGCCGTAGGAGTAGGCTCGGCGACGCTGCTGGCCTCGTTGACCCAGGTGCCAATGGGTTTGCCATAGGCAATATCAAAACCGTGCGATCGCAGTTGAGAGGCAACGCCCAGTACGGTGGCAGATTTCCCGCTGTAGGCTTCGGTTGATCCAATCAGCAAATGTTTTACCGCTCTGGGCACGCTGCCATTCCTCCAAGTCACACACGCAATCATATCCTTTTCATTGTGCCACCTAGAGGATGCTGGCAGTGCCTTGATCAGCGGGCTCAGCCCTAGAGCCCGCCGCCAGAATTCAGTCGTCTAGCCGCAGCAGTTTACGGTAAAACCCTTTGGCAAAATCGGCGGGCTGCTTGTGCCGTAAAGACGCCACGACGTCAAAGAGAAAGTCGACAAACTCAAAGGTCGCCATTGTGATCTCGTAGCTGAGGTCAGCGTCATCGTCAAACTGCATGCGGCAGCGGGTTAAATCAGCAGGCAGCATCGAGACATTCCAGGTCGCAACGAAGGGAATGCTCTCTCCTTCCTCAATATGCCGTTCGCCCTCCAGGTTGCCCTGTTTGTAAAGCCCAATGGCGTAGGGCAGAGCGTTACGCTTAGTGCCCTGGTAGTAAGGCATGTAAACGCCGACATCCTGCTTAGAGGCTGGCTGAATATCCTCGAACTTAAGACTCATAACGTATCTACTGAGCGCGTCTTAGAAGTAGGGTTGGGCGAGGGGGGAATTGGGTGAGAATGATTTGAGGGAAACGTATCTGGAGAGTTCTTGGAATGGCAAGTGCCCAAGGCTAGCCGCTCTTCTCATTAGCACTGGGAAGAGCTTATGACGAGGTTGCCCCAAAATAGGGGCTTCGCTATCAAGATTAGGAGACTGAGAGTTTTGAGTCCTGACAGCAGCCGTGAGTTGCCAGGGTCTTCGTCCGCCAATAATGCCTAAATAGGCCACTTTGACTGCTCATCTCGGCAAATTGCTTCAATAAATCACTCTAAGGAGGGTGGCAAACCGTTAAGATCTCATTGAGCTATGCCGATGAAGAGGCCAGGGTTTCAGGAGACATGGACTTGCTTAGACAGCTGCTCCAAGCAGATGTTCTGGCTTCTCCTGGTCCAGCGGTTGTAATGGCTAGGGGCTGGCTTACAGGAGCTAACGCGCCTTCTTGTCCTAAAATCCTCGGTCTGGGCAGTTTTTCTGGTCACCAGCGCTCCCGACTGTAGCCACACTAGCTCATCCTGGCACAGTGGTAGGGGCAATCTGCAATATTCCTTGTAGAAACGGCTGACCGTTTGGGAATACTCGGCCATCTCCCAACATATTCCCGTACTGTACGGGCTCCTGTTTCGGCTTTAATCTTTCTGGAGTAGCTAAGAAACCTTCATGTCTGACTTTGTTGAGCCTGTTGCGGCCTACTTTGACGAGTTCGATATCGATGAATTTCCTGGTTATGCCGGACGTCGCCGCAAAGCGGCTTTTACCCTGACGATGCTCTGGGGCGCAACCCTGATCTTGCATCTGGTGTCTTGGGGCAGCTGGCTCATTTGGGCAGCTGCGTTTGTTTTAAGCTCCCACGCCCTGAGGCTGATTCTGGCCCAGCCCATAGCGCCGCCCAGTCCACTACCGTCAGTCCAGCCGCAGTCAGGGGCACTGTCAGACAACTCCACTTTTCAACTCAGCGCGTCTGAGTCTTCCGCAGTCGGATCCACAGACGAATCAGCCGCCTGGCAGGCCTGGCCCTACGTCTCTATCTTGGTAGCGGCCAAGAACGAAGAATCGGTCATCACCAAGCTGGTCGCGGCCCTATGCAGCCTGGACTATCCCAGCTGCCGCTATGACCTGTGGATCATAGACGACAACAGCACCGATCGGACGCCCCAGGTTCTCAGTCAGCTCAGCCAGCAGTATCCCCAGCTGCATATGGTTAGGCGAGCGGCAGGAGCCACTGGCGGCAAGTCGGGAGCGCTCAACGAAGTTTGGCCCCATACCCAGGGAGAGGTGATTGCTGTTTTTGATGCCGATGCTCAGGTGCCAAAGGATTTGCTGCGCCGAGTGGTTCCCTACTTTGAGCAGAGCCGGGTCGGCGCCGTGCAGGTGAGAAAAGCGATCGCAAATGCGGGCACCAACTTCTGGACGCGGGGCCAACAGGCTGAGATGGCCCTAGACTCGTATTTTCAGCAGCAGCGCATCGCTATCGGCGGCATTGGTGAGTTGAGAGGCAACGGCCAATTCGTCCGACGCGAGGCGGTGGAGCACTGCGGCGGCTGGAACGAGGAAACGATTACCGATGACCTTGATCTGACAATGCGCCTGCAGCTGCGGGGTTGGGACATTCAGTTCTGCCTACATCCAGCAGTGCGTGAGGAGGGCGTAACCCGTGCCGTGGCGCTGTGGCACCAGCGCAACCGCTGGGCCGAGGGGGGCTATCAGCGCTATTTAGACTACTGGCGCTTGATTGCCCAAAACCGGATGTCTCCCATCAAATCCTTTGATTTGTTTGTCTTCTGGCTGATGCAGTACGGGTTGCCCACAGTAGCTCTGCCCGATTTGCTGTTGGCAGTTGCCCGCAACCGCATGCCTGTATTTGCACCGCTCACCAGTATGGCCTTTTCGCTGTCGCTGCTGGGCATGTTTGTCGGCATTCGGCGCACGCAAAAGCAGCCGCTCTGGCCCTCTTTGGTGCAGACTCTGCGCGGCTTTGTCTACATGTTCCACTGGTTGATGGTAATTTCAACCATGGCCATGCGCCTGTCAGTGAGGCAGAAGCGGCTGCGCTGGGTCAAAACGACTCACCTGGGCCTAGAAGATGAACTTCCCCTAGACGTGTCGGGTGAGATGCCTTAGGGCTGTGTAGAGTGGGGACCGCAGAATGCGTTAGCCCCACGGCATCTCTCACAGCGCTAGAGACGGGAGCCCCGAATTAAGGGGTCGTTGTCGGTTTCATAGAACTGCAGGCGCGCATAGCCTGTGAAATAAGACTCCACCTGCTCCCCCTCAGGGTAGGCAACAACCTCAAACAGATATACCCCCTCAAACCGCGGATTTCGCTCGGGACGCAGGACCAAAGTGACGTTGCGTCCCGGCTCGACAGAGGGGTTAAATTGAACCGTTAGGCTGCGCTGTTCGCGGTCCTGGGTCACTTCTCCTAGGGGCAGCTGCGGTCCACGGGATTGACGCGATCCTTCAAATGCCAAGGTGTCTTGGGGGCGGAAGCGAAAAATAGAGTCGCGCCCCTCAGTCATGCGAATTCGTACCGACTGAAGATTTACATTGGCTCCGGCAGGTAAATCTAGGGTGAGGTAATAGGAGGCGTTGCGATCGCTAACCAGGTTGCGGCTGGTAGTGGCTGACACCAGCTGGGGCGGTTGGGTGAAGGCCACGGGCCGCTGGGCCAAATCGACTTCGGCTAACGACAGGGGAGCAATTGCCACCGCTGGTTGGTTGGGCCGCAGCAGCAACCCTAATCCTACCGAAGCAGAGAAGATACAGGCTGTAGCAGCCAGAGAAGAGAGCCTTATTGCTTTTGAAATCATGGCTGACAATAGCTTCAGCAGAGAAACTGATACTAGCTTTATTGTAGTCGGGCTAAAGTGTCGGCCAAAGACAGCCCTCAAGCAGCAGCCAGTCCGCAGATTAGCCTCTTCATCAGGTATAGCTGACGCCACATTGCTTAGGACATTAGTTTTTAGGGGTATGGGGGCTTTGCCCCCAGCCAGGGGCTCCACCCCTGCACCCCGTCCTCATTCCAGCAACTACCGCCATACCTTAATCTAGGCCAGTCAGAGTAGCAGTCCTTTCAAGCTCAGCCAGGCTACTTGAGGTAGGCCCCAACGCCTGGTTAAAATAACAGAAATTCAAGATTCTTTACGGCATTTTCTTCGCTTAATATCCCGCAAGAAACGGACTTTTCGAAACGTTTTTTCACAGTGAAAAACGGTTAGTTTCGTTAGTCTGTAGGTAAGACGAAATTATTCATAACCTTGGGCCTATGACGCTCTCTTCTTACCTTCCCGCCAAGCCCGCTAACTGGCATGGTTTTGTACTGTTTGCGATCGCATTTTGGCTAAGCAGCAGTCTGCTGCTCGATTTCCTCGTGATGCCGGGGTTGTTTGTCTCCGGCATGATGACACAGGACAGTTTTAGCACTGCTGGATACTCTCTTTTCTGGCTGTTCAACCGAGTCGAAATTTTGTGTGGAGCAATTGTGCTCACCGGGCTGCTAGTGCTGCGGCAGCAGCGCTCCGAATCAGGAATTTTAGTCAGCGGTACCCGCAGCCGCTGGTCGCTAGGGCTGGCGATGCTGCTGCTAGGAATTACGCTAGCCTACACCTACGTGCTCACCCCTACTATGAGCTCGCTAGGTCTGCCGCTAAATCTGTTTGAGCCGCAGGAAGTTCCTGCTCTCATGAACCAAATGCATGCGCTCTATTGGGCTTTAGAAATGCTCAAATTAGGAGCATGTGGGCTGTTGCTGCGCCTCTGCTACAGCGACCTGCGCACCCACAGCATGGGCTAGCCGTTCGCTAGATACCCATTCGCTATATAGCTTTTGTTGAGCTAGTTAGGACGTCTGAGAGAAATGGGGGTGTGGGGG
>DATNQE010000455.1:0-4675 GCA_036702895.1 Trichocoleus sp.
TCAGCGTGGCCCATGCGGTGCAGGGCGTCATTGATTTTCTCAACCAGGCCGCTCAGCCCGTGCAGAGCCAGGGAATTCCGGCGGGGGCGGTGTTCTTTCCCAACGGTAATCAGGTCGTAGGGACTGGCGGCTTTGATTCTCGCTTACAGTACTGGGATCGGTTTCCGGCCTCAATGGAGTGGCACCCGATGGCCTACGCGGTGTGTGGCCACACCGGCTGCATTCTTGATGAAATTCGCCGCGTGCTTGATGCGGCCGGAGCCGGTGGTGGGCAGTTTGTGAAGCCTGCTCTAGCCGGAGTTTGGGGCCGGTCAGCCCCTAACCGACCCTCCCTAGAAGCGCAGATGGAAGCGCTGCGGCGAGTAGCCCCCCAGATTAAGACGGTGAGCCACTTTGCCTACTCATGGCAAGATGCCGAGTTTGACCGGGTGCGGAAGTTTTGTCAGTTGAAATAATCCGTTGAAACTGAAATGAGCCGTTGAAACGGAGTGCGTGGAGGCTACCCTCTAGGACTTAGGCTGACTGAGGAACTGCTTGAGTCGCCACAGGTTGAGGCTTTGGGCTAAGTTGAGCGGCAGCACCGAAACGCCCTCTAGGCGCGACTGCACCCAGCCATCCCCCCAGTACCATTCGTGAAAGCCGTCGACACCGCCCGACATCAGCAGGTACAGGTGGGTGTCGCTTACGGCCTTCACTTCGTGCTGGATTGTCACTGGCCCCAAATAGCTGTTGAAAACCTGCCCCTCGGTGAGGGCTTCGGGCAGCCCCTCGGTGAACTGCTGGGGCCAAAGCCAGCGCTTGAACTGGGTCGGGCTGACCAGGCTCTCCCGGATGTCGGCAGCCGTAGCGTCTACTTCAATTCGCAGGCTGCTCTGCTGAAACGTGCCTAGCATGGCGATGAATACCCTCTGGGGAAGCACTTTCCAGTATGCCAAACCCAATGGCAAACTCGCAGGTCACTTGTGGCGCTGGGGGATTTGCCCCCGCAATCCAAGTTGACAGGGGAGTCCACCTTCTACAATGGCAATAGGTAAAGTTTTAAGAAACGTTAGGGCGTTGGCATGGCAGATCAACTCATCCGAGCAACAGCGGCAGACGGGGGTATCCGCGTTGTCGGGGTGATTACTACCCGCACCGTGGATATGGCTCGGCAGCGCCACGGACTCTCCTATGTGGCCACCGCCGCGCTAGGGCGCACTATGTCGGCTGGGCTGCTGCTGGCCTCTAGCATGAAGCGATCGCAAGCCCGCGTTAATATCCGCGTTCGGGGCGATGGCCCCCTGGGCGGCATTTTGGTGGATGCTGGCGTAGATGGCACCGTGCGGGGCTACGTGGACAACCCGACCATTGAGCTGCCCCCCAACGCTATTGGCAAGCTTGATGTGGGTGGCGCTGTAGGCCACAACGGCTATGTGTACGTAGTGCGCGATGTCGGCTACGGCTACCCCTACTCCAGCACAGTGGAGCTGGTCTCGGGCGAGATTGGAGACGATCTGACCCACTACCTGGTGAATTCAGAACAAACTCCCTCGGCGCTGATCCTGGGTGTGTTTGTCGGCGCAAACGGCGTAGAGGCATCAGGCGGACTGCTGCTGCAGATTCTACCCAGGGCTGCCGAAGACGAGGAGATGGTTGCTACCTTAGAGTCCCGAATTGCGGCTCTCAAAGGGTTTACCCCGCTGCTTCAGGCGGGCAAAAGCCTGCCCCAGATTTTTAACGATCTGGTGGGCGATATGGGCCTGGAAATTTTGCCCGAAACCCAGCTGGTGCGCTTCCACTGCCCCTGCACCTTCGATCGCATGTTGGGTGCTCTCAAGCTGTTGGGCGAGGCCGAGCTGCAGGACATGATTGAAAAAGACGACGGTGCCGAAGCTACCTGCCACTTCTGCAACGAGGTGTACCAGGCTAGCAGCGACCATTTGGCAAAACTCATCGAAGACCTGCGGGTTGAGCGAGCTGGAGCCTCTAAATAAGCTAAGTTAAAAGCTCCTTACAAGAGAATTGATGGGCCTGAATGCTAAGAGTTTAGCGATAGTTTATCTCCGCCTAAAAGGATGGGATAAGCTAAGCCAGCTGAGCATTCAGGTGAACCATGTTGACGCCAAATCCGCAGAAAAAACGGAAGGTAACGCTGGGTACAGCGCTGTTGTGGAGCGTGCCCTTGAGCCTGCTGAGCAGCCTAGGCGCAGCGGCGCTAGCCTCTACCCTTGAACTCGACCTGTTGCCAACGCTTGAATCAGCGGGTAACTGCCCTGAAACGCTCACTGCCCATGAGACGCCGCGCCCTTTTGTTGAGGGCGGGTTTTCCACTGACGGCATGATTAAGCTGCGGGAGATTGCTACCGGCATTCGGGTGCTGCAGAGCGATCTTTTCAGCACGACCTGGGTGGGCACGCTCAAGCCGGAGTACCGCAATTGCCAAGCCTCCGCCATCATTAGCACCGAGGATGGAGAGGCCTGGCAGCGCCACTCCTATCTTCGAGTGCAGTTGGCCAACGGCCAGGCCAGGGCCACTCTCGACATGACGGGCATTCGGGATGCCAACGGGTTTACCACGAGCATCTTGTTTGGCGGGATGCGAGATGGAAACCCCCGCTGGACCTGGGGAGGCAGCGACTAGATTCCTTTCGCTGAGCTGTTTTTAGGGTTAGGCCGTCAGGTTAAGCCGTCAGACGACGGTAGACCGTTGCTAGCGCGTGCTCATCGCCGACGTTGCCGGGGAACAGGACGACGGGCAGGTTAGGAAACTGAGGATGGGCCTCTGGCGTGCGCACCATCGAGACACCGGGCAGGATTTGGCCCAGCAGACGGGCTGTCCTTAGAGCGAGCCCGGTGCTCAGGGTGTCGTTGGAGGTGATGCCGCCCTTGCTGATGAGAAAGCCGATGTCGTTGGGCAAGCCTCGCAGAATGTCCATCAGCAGCGTTGACACCTTCACCCCAAAGGCCAGCCGGGTTTCAATCGTATCAAAGGTCAGCTCGGTGCGGCTGGTGTAGACAGCAGGGGTTTGTCCGGCCGCGTGAGCGCTGTGGACCTGATCAAGCACGGTGTCTAGCAGAGCCTGCTGCGCTGCGTCGCCGTCTTGGAGCTTTTCCACCGCTACTTCGACGCCGACGATGCCTGGCTCTTTGAGCAGCTCTGTGAGCTGCTGGGTGGTCTTTTTCACGTGGGAGCCGATCAGCACAGCGCCCGGCTTGCCGTCGCGCACATAGCTGCGCATGTGGTCGGCATCCACAGGCTGGGGCGGTAGGGCGGCTAGGGCTGTGAGGATGCTGGCGGCGCTGCGAAACAAGAAGTGCTTGCCCTGTGCGGCTGCCGCTGTGAGATCTTGGGCAAATTGATTGAGGTCGGCCTGGGTTTCGCCATCGACGGCGCAGCAGCGGTTGCCCTGGAGCTGCAGCAGGCGATCTAGGCTGCCGGAGCGAATGCCGTCTAGTAGGAAGCGCTCTACCTGGTCGGCCTTAATGCGGCCCTGAGTCTTCTCCTCAACGTAGTCGGGTAGGTAGCTGTAGCGGTAGCCAAACACAGAATCTTGGGCAAACTCAGTTTCGTGAACCGGGGTCGGTACGCCGTTGATGATCAGGTAATGCGTGCTGCCTTTGGTAATGCGCCCACCCTCAAAAAAGGCGGGTACCAGAAAATGGGCATCGAAGGGACCTAGCTCCTGTGCGATCTCATCCGTCTCCACCGGATAGTGACCTCGCAGGGTTGAGTCTGAGCGGCTGACGACCAGAAACTCCGTCACGCCTTCCTGCTCTAGCGCCACCTTGAGATTGCGGCAGACCTCGCGGGTGATCTGATCGGCCTCCTCTGGAGTGCGGGCGCGGGTATTGGTCAGGATGAAAAAAATCGGTGAGCTGTCCTGCAGACCCAGCCTTAGCGTGTCCACATCCCACTGCATCAGCAGAAGGCAGCTATGGACCGTCTGCGACCCGGTTGGGTCGTCATCTAGCACAATGATTTTGGGCTGGCTTGTCATGGCGCTCTAGCTCAAACCTTGAATATCGGCTGAAGTTGAATGCGTAATCGTCACTGCCTATCACTATTGCCTAAGGCGGGAGCGAAGCCAAGCGTTCGCCCTGATTGTTGATTGCGCAGTATTTTGATTTTGCACCGGCTGATTTCGCACTGTTTAGTTCAGCTGGTGCTTTGTCATGCTCTTATGGAGGGTTGGAAAAGAGTTGTGCAGCCTTGGAATTGCTGCGCTCCCTTATTGCGGGGATTGATGCTTGGGGGCAGGCCCCCAAACCCCCTTGGAGAGCGGGCGCGCCCTCCAAACCTCCCCCGCTAGAAATCCCCCGGCATCGGCACTGCTTCGCCGGTTCATTAGGTCTCTGGGGAGGTGTGCAAGCCCTCCTGTTTTCGGGAGTCTGGTTGTTTATCGAGTCTGCCTATACTGCCAAATATCAGGATCACCGAGCTGCCTACGGTTCCTGCAGTTGCGCCCTTGCGAAGGGGTTTGGGGAAAGCTTGGTTCCCCAAATAGCGGGGTCCGGGGGAAGGCCCCGGAAAAAGACTCAAAGCGAAGCAACACCACTCGTCCAAGGAGAATTTCGTGGCTGTGGAGTTGCTGCGCTCTCCTAGTTCCCTAGATTATTGCTTGGGTGGCAACCCCCCAAACCCCCCGGGATGGAGGGCGGGCGTGCCCTCCAAACTTCCTTGCGCTAGAAGTTCCCC
>DATNQE010000457.1:0-3736 GCA_036702895.1 Trichocoleus sp.
ATCTCCTGCGCCTGCTGATAAAGCCGGGCGTTATCTAAGGCCAGAGCCGCCCGATGCCCCAGTTCCTCGGCGACGGCTAGATCGGTCTGATTGTAGTGACGATGGGAATTTTCTGTAAGGCAAACCGTCAAGGCTCCCAGGGTTCGCCCATGGGCAATCAGCGGCACGGTGATCAGCGATCGCACCTGCGACTCTCGTACGAACCGCAGATGGTCATCACTGACTGCGGCGGTTTCGAGCCACGCCTTAGTCACATGAGCAACCAGGTTGGCTTTACCATTGACCAAAACGTCGGTAATGGGGTGGTTTTCACAGTCCTGGGGAGGCGTATAGCGCTGCAGCTGCTGATACCAGTTCCGCTGCTCCGGGTCTCTGTGATGCCAGGCTACCCGCTCAATTTGGTTTTGGCTGTTGATAATGTCAAAAAAGCAAAAGTCTGCCAAAAACGGCACTGCTAACCGCGCAATATTAAACAGTGTGGTCTTGTAATCAAGGGTTCCGGCGAGTACGGCGCTGGCTTCTGACAAAAACTGCTCCCGCTCTTTTGCCTGATGCGCCTCGGTCATATCTCGCAGAATCTTGACCAGGCCCTGCAGATTTCCCGCCTCATCCTGCAGCCGCATCATAAAGCCGCTGGCAAAGAACCGGCTCCCGTCCTTACGAACGTGCCAGCGGTCATCCTCGGCCCGTCCCTCGACCATTGCAGTCTGGATTTCTTTCTCAGATTGCCCTGTCGCATTGTCCTCGGGTGTAAAGATAATGCGGCTGTAGTGACCGATAATTTCGTCCTCTTTGTAGCCCAACAGCCGCTCCGCACCGGGGTTCCAGCTGGTGATTTGGCCGGCCAAGTCAAGCGTAAAGATGGCATAGTCCTTCACGCTCTCGACAATCAATCGAAAGCGTGACTCACTCTCGCGCAGAGCGATTTCTGCCTCCTCACATTTGGCTTTGTCCTGTTTGCGCTCAGTAATGTCTCGAAAATAAATACTAAACCCCACCTTGCAGGGATAGGCATGGATCTCTAACCAGGTCCCCAACGGCTCATCGAATGACTCGAAGTGCGTAGCTTCTGGCGCTGTCGAAAGCCGGCGATATGCTTGCTCCAACACGGTGCCGATCACCCAGGGCTGCATCTCCTCTCGTGTCTTCCCCATCATCTCTTCGGGGGGCAGCTGCGTTAGCCGAACCGATTCTTGGTTGACGTAGGTAATGCGCCAGTCGTAATCGACACATACAAACGCATCGGTAATACTTTCAAGAATCTCAACGGCGCGCTGAGCCGACTCATCCAATTCTTGGCGGGTTGCTTCGGCCTCTTGACGAACCGCCTGCTCTCGCTGCAAAGCGGCTTCAGCAGTTTGGCGCAGCTGAACATTTTGCAGAGCCGCCGCAGTGAAGTCAGCGAGACTGGTCATGATCCGCACGTCTTCGCTGTCAAACTGACGTGCTTCATCATGAGACACCACCCAGATGGTGCCTAAGGGTTGCGTCACCGTTCGAAACGGAATGACCAGACCCTCAACAATCTGCGGCTTAGCGTGCTGGAAGCGCGTAAAATACCGATCAGGATAGAAATAGACCTGAGGAGCCTGGCGCTCTAAGCAGGTACCACAGGGGCTAAAGTTTTTGGGGGTTGTTAACCCCTGGTATTCCTCGAGGGTTCCGGCTACGGCTACCCAACGAAAGACCTCTCCCCCATCGGCAGTCACGTCTAACAGGCTTACTCCGGCGGTGCCTGCCTGGCACAGATCTTTTGCGACCTCCACCAACGTTTGGAGCATCGTTTGAGGCTGCTCTGCCAGCTGCCTCGCCAGCGCATGCAGCGCCTGGATTTCAGCTTGTAAGTTTGAGGTTCGGGGCACCCTTTGAGCGAGTACTTCTGTGATTAGAACGTCGTCTAACGTCACAGAGGTCGGTGCTTCACACATCCCGTTCTGCCTCCGGGAGATATTGCTTCAACAAAGCTTTTCCGGAGTCGCCGAGCGATTGCGACAGCTCCTCAATCAGCTTGAGCGCCATGGGTGAGGGCACAGTATGGCCTCGTTCCCATCGATTTACCGTTTTAAAGGAAACGCCTAGTTTGGCAGCAAACTTCTCCTGAGACAGGTTGAGATGCTGCCGAAGGTGACGGATGAGGTCTGAGACAGGCAAGGACTGTGCGGAGGACATCGCTACTATGACTCGGTGAAATCACAATAGGACACAAGGGATAACCTCAACCACACTCCTCAGTAAGAGTTATGAGTGGTAAAGGGTATACCTCCAGGCTGCAATGCGTCAGACCTCATTCTAGGGTACGCACCTGTATCGCCTGCTAGACCCTACGCCAAACCTCTGGTGCTGGCTAGCTAGCCAGCAGCAAATTTGCTTAAAGCAAGAGATCAACAGCAGTAGCTCAATCGGGAGCTATCAAACCGCTGGCGGCAAAACAATTTTGCGCGCTAGTCCCAGCTGCTTCAGACCCATAATGGCCCACCAGGTCATATCAATTTCCCACCACTTCCAGCCGGCCTTGGCCACGTTGGGATAGGCGTGATGGTTGTTGTGCCAGCCTTCGCCATAGGTCAAAATCGCTGCCCACCACAGGTTGCGGGAGTTGTCGTCGGAGGCATGGCTGCGGTAGCCGGTGATGTGGCTGGCAGAGTTGATTAACCAGGTGCTGTGCCAGAGCAAAACGGCTCTCAGGAATAGGCCGTAGATCACGAACGACCAGCCCCCCAGCAGGTACAGTACAATGCCGAGCGGAATTTGCAGCAGCAGGTGGTAGCGGTCGAGCCAGCGATAGAACGGATCTTTGACTAAATCTGGGGTGAACTTGCGGTTGGAGGCATACTCAAAGAACTCAGGCCGCTTGTAAAGAAGCCAACCCATATGGCTCCACCAAAATCCCCGTTTTGCAGAGTAGGGGTCTTTGTCAATGTCTTCGGTGTAGGTATGATGCCTGCGATGCCCCGCAACCCAGAAGATGGGTCCACCCTGTAGAGCTAGGGCCCCTATAAGTGCGATCGCACGTTCCAAACCTTTTGGCACCTGCAGGCTGCGGTGCGTCAGCAGCCGGTGATACCCAAGGCAAATGCCGATACTGCCAAGCAGCCAGTGCATGAAAAGCATAACTCCCAGCGCTGACCAGGAGAAGAACCAGGGCGCTAATAGCGCCAGAACGTGAACTGCTGCAAAAAACGCAATGCTTGTCCAGTTGAACACAAGCGGCTGAGCGGTCTTGCGGTCAGTGTCAACGGTATTAAAAGTCATTAAAATCTCATGAAATACACCCGCGCCAGAGCTGCAGATTTTGCTGCTAGTGTCCAGCTCCAGGGCAGGTGCTTGTACGATAGGAAAGAAGCGCTAGTCGGCCAAAACGCAACGCAATAAGCCGATTGAGGAATAGCGCGTTAAGGCATTAGCACAGAATCTTGAAGAGGTTAAACCGCGCCTGATGCCATGCCGTTGCCCGTCGTGGCTTTGTTCATCCGGGCATGGCTGAAGTTTGTATCAACCACGTTGGCGTCGCTCAGGTTGGCATCAATTAGATTAGCCTGGGACAAATTGGCTTCAGTTAAGTTGGCTCCGACCAAAATGGCCCCAGTGAGATTCGCCTGGCTCAGGTTGGTTCTCGTGAGGTTTGCTTTGGTTAGGTTGGCGCCGCTGAGATTGACCCCTCTTAGGTTCAGATTTCTCAGGTTTGCCGCCATCAGGTTTAAGTTCCTGAAATCTCGTTGTCCTGCCGCATAGCGGC
>DATNQE010000477.1:0-2892 GCA_036702895.1 Trichocoleus sp.
CCGCAGCCCGTCAGCTAAAGTTTGCGCTGCCTCTACGGCATATCCTCCCTCGCCAAGGACAAACTGCAGCAATTCACAGTCATCAGCAGAGCTGTCAACGCACAGAATTCGCCGTTTTGCCGAAGAATCCATAGATTTTGCAATTTTTAACAATCCCCCCCTAGATACTTGACAGTCTAATGGCATTAAACAAGGCCGTCCGTTCGCTGGAGAACGGAAGAGAGTGCGGTAAAGAAGTTCAATAGCTTAAGCAGTTATCGTCTTTTTTGCGGTTAGTTAGCGAACACCGCTTTTTTGCGGTTAGGAGGGGACAATACGTGCTTAGTTCTCGGGAACGACCAAGGTCGAACAACCTTCTTCTGGATTCGCTCCCTCAGGCAGACTTTGAATTGCTAGCACCCACTTTGGAGGAGGTTGACCTACAGCAGACGGAGATTTTGCATCGAGTTAGAGAACCCATCAGCGAGGTGTTTTTTCCTACAGCAGGGTTGCTGTCGTGGGTCAATACCACGCCCCAGGGCGAAGAAATTGAAATGGGAGTAACCGGTAACGAAGGCATGGCAGGCATTCCCCTGTTTCTGGACGAGGGGGGTGCTCCATGGCAGGTGCAGGTGCAGATCAAAGGCCGCGCCCTAAAGATGCGAGCTGAGGAGTTTTCCGAGGTACTGCGGCAATCCGCAGTACTACAGCAGCGGGTGGCAGCCTTCACTTACCTGAAGATTGTGCAGCTGTCTCAGTCAGTGCTGTGCAACCGCTTTCATCGAGTAGAGGAGCGCCTCTGCCGCTGGCTGCTAGCGGCTCAAGACTCGGTTGGAACACCAGAGCTGCTGCTAACCCGCGATATTCTGGCTCAGATGATTGGCTCAGGTCGCCCAGCAGTCAGCATGGTCACGAGCGAACTGCGTTCGGCAGGTCTTGTTCGAGCCGTGCGTGGGAAGATTACCATCCTCGATCGCAAAGGCATCGAAGCTTCGGCGTGCGAATGCTATCAGCTCGTCAAGCAGGAGTTTGATCGCTACCTGGAGGACAAGCTGCAGATGTAGCCGCTTTGCAGCCGCAGCTACCACGGCCCTACTCGTCCCACGGCAGCTGCGGTAAGCGCCGAAGCGCAGCCACATAGCGCTCCTCGCTGTAAGGCTGTTGCTCCTGTAAGACGGCTTGCATTTCAGCAGTCAACACCGAGGCAATTAGACGGCGGGCTTCGTCGTCAGGATGGCCCTCGGCTACAAGCCGTTCTAAGGTTTCCCGAGTTGCAGGGGGCGTGTCAGTTTGAATCTGGGTTTCGACGACGTCTAGCAGCGTCTCTCGCAGACGGCTACGGCGACTGCTTCTACTACTGGCGCTGTTGGGGCCAAACCCTTTGTTAGATGCTGACATAGCGATAGACTAGCAGCCGTTCAGTGGACAAGGGGCACTCTATGGAAAGAGTAAATGCCAGCAGAGGCAGTGTCAATTTTGTCACTGCCTCTGTTTACAGACTTTTTTTACAGGTGGTTAGGCAGCTTTGACCAAACCTCGGTGGCGCAGCAGCGCCTCGGTGCTAGGCTCACGGCCCCGGAAGGCTTTGAAGACCTCCATAGGGTGACGGCTGCCGCCCAGGGACAGCACGGTGTCGCGGAACCTACGACCAATCTCTGCGATCGCACCGTCGTTCTCCAGCCCGGCTTCCTCAAAAGCAGAGAAGGCGTCGGCGCTGAGCACTTCAGCCCAGAAGTAGCTGTAGTAGCCCGCCGCATAACCCCCCGCAAAGATATGGCCAAAGGCGCACAAGAAGGCGTCTTCAGGCAGGGGCTTGAGCACGCTGGTCTTGGCGGAGATGCGATCGCGCACGTCCTTGATAGTTTCGCTGCCGCCGGGCTGGTAGCGGTGGTGTAGCTCAATGTCGAGCCAGCCAAAGTTAACCTGGCGCAGCACAGTGCTTCCGGCCATGAAGCTGCGGGCCGCTACAATCTTGCGGTACAGCTCCTCCGGCAGCGGTTCGCCCGTCTCGTAGTGGCGGGCCAGCTTTAGCAGCGTATCGCGGTGATAGCACCAGTTCTCCATAAACTGGCTGGGCAGCTCGACTGCATCCCACTCCACATTGTTAATGCCAGAAGCCCCTGGAAAATCCACCGTGGTCAGCATGTGCTGCAGCCCGTGACCAAACTCATGGAACAGGGTTTCAACATCGCGGAAGGTCATCAGGCTAGGCTTGCCGTCTACCGGCGGCGCCTGGTTGCACACTAGGTAGGCCACGGGCAGGCGCACGGAGGTGCCCAATTTGCCCCGGTTCACGCACTCGTCCATCCAGGCCCCGCCGCGCTTTTCAGCGGAGCGGCTGTAGGGGTCGAGGTAGAAGTGGGCAATAGGCTCACCCGCTTCGCCCGCCACCTGGAAGTAGCGGACGTCGGGGTGCCACACAGGGGCTTCGCCATCAGCCGGAGTAATGCGAATCCCAAAGAGACGATGGGCCAGGGTAAAGAGGCCATCAAGCACCTGGGGCAGCGGGAAGTAGGGCCGCAGTTCTTCATCGTTAAGGCCGTACTTTTCCTCGCGCATCCGCTCAGCCCAAAAAGCGGTGTCCCACTGCTTTAGATCGTCGGCCTCGGCAGCGCCCTTGTCCTTAGCAAAGGCTCTGAGGGCGTCGAGTTCTTTAACCGCCGTGTCATAGCTAGCACTGCGCAGCTCTTCCATCAGTTGCTCAATGGCTGCTACAGAAGGCGCCATTTTGCGAGCAATGCTGAGTTCGGCGAAGGTAGAGTAGCCCAAGAGCTGAGCCATTTCCTGCCGCAAGGCCAGGATCTGCTCAATGTTGGGCGTGTTGTTCAGTTCGCCCTCGGAGGCGCGGGTGATGAATGCCCGGTAAACCTGCTCTCGCAGATCCCGGCGGCGGCTGTGCTGCAGAAATGGTCC
>DATNQE010000480.1:0-2751 GCA_036702895.1 Trichocoleus sp.
CAACACGCTGCTGCAGAGCCACAAAGCCGGGGAAATGGGCCCAGATACCCTGAAAGAGGCCCTGGGAGATGAGCGGGCCTCTCGCTTTGCCTTTAGCTTGATCAAGCACCACTGCGGCGATATGGGCACCCATAGGCCTACTGGTGCTGCCAAAGATACTGCCCATTTCCTGCTGGCTTACGATGCCCGGGAGACATCTGCCCTAACAGAAGCCTTTATCGGGCAGCTGGCCGCTATTAGCGACGATGAATTTGTCGGATTACAGCTTGAGACTAAGCTCCAGGAGAAGATTTTTAAAAATCTGGTGAATCACCAGGTGATTGACGGCAGCGGCACAATTTTGACCGAGAATCTGATTGCTCACCAGCTGCCGCCCATCAGCGAATTCATGTTGGAGTACGACTTCAGCGAGATGGAGCAGAGCGTATTTGAGCTGTTCTACCGGATCTATGAGGAGGATGCGGCAAGCCAGCCCGAAGCAGAAGATACCGTTGAAGTTCAGGTTTTCAAATCCGACCTGAAAGAATTGGGGCTGACCGAAGCGGAAGCCCGAGAGCTATACGATGATCTCATTTACAACGGCTACATTGATGAACAAGGCTTCGCCAAAGACGCCGCGCTATTCAGTGACCCCAATGGAGCCAGCCGATTCACCCTCACGACCGGGCTGTCAGAGCTAACTCAGCCCGTTTATTACTTACTCCAGCGGCAGCTCGACAAGTTTGAAGCGAGCCAGGTCAAGGTCAGCGAGCAGCTCTTTGCAGCGCTGAGCCTGTCTTCGTCCGCCGTGCAGGAGCTGATCCGCAACCTCCAGATGAATCGCTATCTGGACGAACACGGTGTCATTCAGGACAAGCTGCGGCTGCTGACCGAGAGCCCCAAAACCATGGCGCTGGCGCTGCAGTTTTTTCCCCATCGGGCCGCTATTTTCAATACTTTAAGGGATGAGATCGCAACCGAAGAGAAGACCTGGCTGCAGATCGACCTGGCTGAACTGGGCAAAATTACCGCCTCCACCGTATCACGCTGGATCTTTGAAGACCTGCAGGGCCAGTATCTCAACGGTCAGCAGTTGCCCACAGCGGCAGCGAATTTCTTCCGGGAGGACGCCAACCGCGAACAACTGGGCCTGCGTCCCTACTTTGAGGCTGCTCAAAGTGCGATCGTATTCGACCACATAGCAGCGATTGTTCACTACGCCGACGCCTATCGTCTGCCCGACGACAAGCTGACCGCCCTCGATTTCAATCCTGACGAAATCCGCGATCTAAAACAGACCCTTGAGGCCATGGGCGTTTTAAACGAGAGCGGCCAGCTGCGGGCGGCTCAAGTTCCCTTTTTCCTCATCCCGGAAAATGCAGCCACTTTTAACGTTCCTGCCTTTAGCGACTACGACACCGAAATTTTCTTCTTGCTGTACGACATCGCCAAAGCCATCGACAGCACCGTCAAAGCCGTTGATCAGGCGCTAAAGGACTATAGCGCCACCCAGCAAAACACCGTTCTAGAGCAGCTGCAAAACCTGTTGGGCATTGACCTGGAAATGGTCAAAGCCCTCTCTGCCGCTGTCTTCAAAACCGACAGCAACCTACATTTTGCTTGGCTAGAGCCGCTGTTGCAGGAGGTTAATGCTCTGGGCCGCCTGGATCACCTGCCCGACAACATGCACTACACCCAGGCCGTTAAGCGCATTCGGCAGCTGGCGCTGCTGATCAATCAGCAGCAGCTAGACATTAACGAAGTTACTGTAGCCCTAAAGGATCAGGGCCTAGTCGCTAAATTTCCCGAGGACCTGATACTGCCCGATGGCGTCATCTCCGTAGATGCTGTTTTGGCTAGTGAGGAGTTTATCTAACTATTCAAGAACGACCATTACTGGATTTACCTGGCCGAAGACTACACCCTGATCGATAAAAAAACGCTGGTGGCGGGCAATGAGGACGACGATCACCTGCTCGATCGGCAAAAGCAGAACAAGGAGCAGCAGCAGCGCCTAAAGCGAGACCCCATCCGCCAGCTGTTTAAGCAACAGCCGCTCAGCCAGGTAAATGCCGCTCTGATCGATCGCCACGGCACCTGGGTTGTGGTTAGTGGCGAGTTCCACTACGTGAGATATGCCAATGCCGACGTTTGGGACAAGCGCGCCAACTACTTCGGCCAGGTGGATAACGACTTTGACTCGCTAGAGATGATCGACGCGGCCTATGTCGATGCCGAAGGGCGCCTGTTCCTGTTTGCCAACGACCAATACGTGCGCTACTCCCAGGTCAACTTTACCCTTGACCCCGAGCGGCAGGCAGGCGCCACCCAGCCGACCGTTGACCAGGGCTATCCCAAATCAATCGCTGAGGACTGGAACAGTGAGAACCTGCCTATTCAGCTACCGCCCACCTTTACTCGCGACTTAGGCCCTCTGTTTGATGGGTTAGATGGCCACAGCTACGCCTTCTTAGAAAATCGCTACACTTCCTCGGAAGATAACCGCGTACGGCCGGTCGCTGACCTGTGGGGGCACAGCGAGTACGACTTTGGCCATGCCGATCACATTGATGCCGCCCTCGCCAGCCAGGGCTACTACCTCCTGTTCCTCAAAGACAAGGTCGTTAAGTACGCAGGCAGCCTTGAACTGGCTAATCTGCAGCCAGAAGCGGGCTATCCTAAAGCGCTGCACGAGGAATTTCCCGGCCTACCCGACGAATTTGTGGCGGGCGTTGATGCAGCGCTCCAGGGCTTAGACAATCGCATCTACCT
>DATNQE010000484.1:0-2756 GCA_036702895.1 Trichocoleus sp.
CACCTCAAATTTCTTGCGATTTCCCTTCTGAGAAAGTTAACGCTTGCTCAGCATCAGCTGCTTCTCATTCGAAAGAAATAGAGGCACTGAAGCCTTGTGTAACTGATTTTTTAAAGGGTTTCTCAAAAATAACGGCCTGAATCTAATGGGTCTTATTTTCTTTTTACAGGGAAAAAATGAGGTGCCGCTTGCTGTCTTGGCTTCATCAGGTAATTGAGGCCATTGGCCTTTGCCAGTGTCTATCGACAGCCATGTATAGAGTCTATTAATAATGCTCAACAATGCTGTTTCTAGACCTTTTTTGTGCTCTGGTTTGAGGCGGCCTCTCCGTGCTTTTACGGGCTTTAATTCTGAGCTGTTGTCTTAATTAACAGGCCGGGAATTCTACGATCCTGATGCTCCCGCTGCTGCTTTTAGACTGCGGGCCAGGCGTGATGTTGGGTAAGGCAACGAGGTCGGCACTAATGGGCATTCGCAGGCGTTTCTTTTTGCAGGTTGGGCTAGGTGTGCTGATCGCCCCCGTGATCCCTGCATGTAACCGGCCCACATCGCAGGCGGGGCTCAAGCCTAGCGCTCCTCTGCAGGCGGCAATTAAGGACCGAGGCCATTTGCTGGTCGCTACCGAAGATTACTACCCGCCGTTTGAGTTTTTGGTCAACGGCAAGCCTGCGGGGCTCGACCACGAGCTGCTGACGATGCTGCAAAAGAGAGCGCCCTTTGAGGTGCGTCAGGAGATCTTGCCGTGGCAGCCCATTCTGCCGGGAGTCGGCGAGGGCAAGTTTGATGCGGCCATTACCGCTGCCAGCATCACCGACGATCGAGCCAAGTTTTTAGACTTCACCATGCCGATCTCGGAGACGACCCAGTTTTATCTCAAGCGCCAGGGCGACGCTCGCTTGACCCAGCTCAAAGACTTAGCAGGCCGAACCATTGGCGTGCAGCGGGGCGGCGTTTCGGCAGAGTCGCTGCCGTACCTAGAGGCGGCGCTAAAACCCCACGGAGGCGTCCTCGGCACCGTGCAGGAGTACGGCAGCTTTGACCAGGCTTACCGCGATCTTGAGAGCGGTCGACTCGATGCCGTGGTTCACAACATTGTGTCGCTATCAATTTTGCTGGGGGAAAAGCCAGGCATTTTTGAACTGGGAGAGGCCGTTAGCCCCCGCTCCTACGCGGCCTGGGCTGTCAAGAAGGGCAACCAGCCGCTGCTTGACTACCTCAACCAGTTTTTAGCCCAGGTGCGGCAGAGCGGCGAACTGGCAGAGCTACAGCAGTACTGGCTGAAGCGAACTTTTGAGCTGCCCGATAGGCCGCTGCTGCCGGGGGATCGCCCAATTTAGCTCGCAAATAGGCCGCTCCTTTTTTCGCACCATTTTTTAGGTCTTCTGCACTCAAGCTGGGCAACGTCTATGTGGCACCATCGGTTCAAACGCTTCAAAGGTTTTGGCTCTGCTGCTGAGGCACCTGGGCTGCTCCCTGCTCAGGCGGGCCGCAGCCTGCTGGTGCGGCTGGCCATCGGCGGCAGCACCTTAGCGATCGCAACTGCCGCTTACTACAGCTACCAGGTAGTGCGCAACCTTACCCGCGAGAGCCTCAAGCAAAATGCGCTGCTGCAGGTAGAGCAGAGCGCCCAAGACATTGACCAGTGGTTGGCCGAGCTCAAAGCCGACCTGTCAACTCTGGCCAACACGCCCACGGTGCAGTCGATGAACCGGACTGTGGCCTATCCCTATCTGCGCTCTGAGGTGGTGCGCATTGAAGATTTGGCTTCGCTAGCGATTGCCAAACCAGACGGTACCACCATTGGGCTAACCGGCAGGGTGTCTAATATTCAGGGGCAAACTTACTTCCAGTCAGCCCTGGCGGGGAAGGCCACGGTTAGCGACCCGGTGACGGGCTGGGCAGAGCAAATGGTGGTTGCGATCGCAGCGCCCATTCAAACCCAGTTCGATCTCAAGAGTGCGCCCTTGGGCGTTCTCCAGGGCATTGTCAATATTGACCGCGTGCGGCTGGTGGTCAACAGCTTGAGCTACGGGGAAGGCAGCTACGCAGTGCTGCTCAACGCCAACGGCAGAGCAATTATCGCTCCAGCTGACGAGGCCTCAAATCCTGAAGCGGGCGCCCCGGTGCCGCTTGAGTTTTCCCAGGCGCACTCCGAAGGCATTGGCCTACAGCGCCTCAACAACACGTGGTACTACGTTGCCTACCTGCCTCTAGAGGAAGCCGACTGGCAGCTGGCCATGGTCATCCCCCGGCGCAATATTGAGTCGCAGCTACAGCTGCTCGATTTGATTGCGCTGGTGGTTGCCGCTCTGGCCGTGGCGATGATTGCCATGCTCTGGCAGATTCAGTCTCTTGAGCAGAGCAACCTGAAAAAACTCAAGCTTGCTGCCGAGCAGGAACGGGCCACCGCCGATGCTGCCAATCGGGCCAAGAGCGAGTTTCTAGCCAACATGAGCCACGAACTGCGCACGCCGCTCAACGGCATTTTGGGCTATGCCCAAAGCCTGGCTCGCTCCAGGGCTCTAACCAACCAAGACCAGCGCGGGGTAGACATTATTTACCAGTGCGGGCGACACCTGCTGACGCTGATCAACGACGTGCTCGATATCTCCAAAATCGAGGCCGGGCGCATGGAGATTTTGCCTGCCGACATTCATCTGCCTTCCTTGCTCCAGGGCATTGTGGAGATTTGCAGCATTCGGGCCGAGCAAAAAGGGATCGGTTTTATCTATCAGCCTTGTGAGCAGGTGCCAGCG
>DATNQE010000485.1:0-3823 GCA_036702895.1 Trichocoleus sp.
ACAGCGTCGAAGTAAGGGCTATAGCAATTGAAGGGAGAGTGTAGGACGGGGTGCAGGGGTGAAACCCCTGGCTGGGGGCGCAGCCCCCACTCCCCCTTACCCCAACCGTCTTAACGGTTGCTATACCATAGGTATTCGGCGCCCCAGTATTTGACAACCTAGTATTCGACGACCTGAGATATAGCTGAGCAATCATGACCCAACGTATTCGAGCAATTTTGCAGAACGGCCAGCCAGGCGAGGCTATTACTGTGCGCGGGTGGGTGCGCACTAAGCGCGACGCCAAAGGGTTTACCTTTGTGGACGTAAACGATGGCTCGTCGATGAATGGGCTACAGGTCGTGATTGCCGAGACGGTACCCGGCTATGGCGAAACCGTGAAGCGCATCGGCACAGGTGCTTCAGTGGAGATCTCGGGATCGCTGGTGGAGTCGCCGGGTAAGGGGCAGCGCATTGAGCTGCAGGCGGAGCAGGTGGCCGTATTTGGTGAGGCCGATGCCGAGACCTACCCCCTACAAAAAAAGCGTCATACGTTTGAGTATTTGAGAACGCTGGGCCATTTGCGATCGCGCACCAACACCCTGGGCGCGGTCTTTCGCGTGCGCAACGCCTGCGCCCAGGCGATCCACCAGTTTTTCCGCGAGCGTGACTTTATTTGGGTGCACACGCCCATCATCACCGCCAGCGATGCGGAAGGTGCAGGGGAAATGTTTGCGGTGACGGGGCTCGATCTCAAAAAAGTGCCCACCACGGAGCAGGGCCAGGTGGACTACAGCCAGGACTTTTTTGGCAAGCCCGCCTATCTAACTGTGAGCGGTCAGCTAGAGGCCGAGATCATGGCGATGGCCTTTACCAACGTCTACACCTTTGGCCCGACGTTTCGAGCAGAAAACTCCAACACGTCGCGTCACCTGGCCGAGTTTTGGATGGTAGAGCCGGAAATGGCGTTCTGCGCGCTGGAGGGCAACATGGACCTGGCGGAGGACTTTTTGAAGTTCGTTTTCCGGCAGGTGCTAGAGCAGTGCCCAGACGACATGGAGTTTTTCAACCAGCGCATCGACAATTCGGTGCTGCAAACCGCCGACAACATCATCAACAACACCTTTGAGCGCATTACCTACACCGAGGCAGTGCAGCTGCTGGAGAAGTGCGATCGCACCTTCGAGTTTCCGGTGGAGTGGGGCATTGACCTGCAGTCGGAGCACGAGCGCTACCTGGCCGAAGAGCTGTTCAAAAAGCCCGTCATCGTCACTGACTATCCCACCGGGATCAAAGCCTTTTACATGCGGCTGAGTGACGACGGCAAGACTGTGCGAGCGATGGACGTACTGGCTCCCAAAGTAGGCGAGATCATCGGCGGCTCCCAGCGGGAAGAGCGTCTGGACGTGCTGGAGCGGCGCATTCAGGAAGCGGGGCTGGAGGCCGAGAACTACTGGTGGTACCTCGATTTGCGCCGCTACGGCACCGTGCCCCACGCCGGGTTTGGTCTGGGTTTTGAGCGGCTGGTGCAGTTCATGACCGGCATGACCAATATTCGCGATGTTATTCCGTTCCCCCGTACGCCCGACAGCATTGAGTTTTAGGCGCTTCTGGCATTGGCAAGTAGCACTCGATAGAGGGCACCAAACAGGGATCAAGCCAGTCATCAAGAGAGATAGCCGCCGAGTTCAGCCAAAGCTCGCTTGCTAAGGGTGGGAGAATGCAGCCTCATTCCTAGTAGGCGGCTTGGTCTGTGCATATCAGCGTAAATCTGCTCGTGGAGCAGGGCTGAAGCTTGGGAAAACGGCTGCCAAAACTACAATTCACTACTGCATCGGTTCACTTCACCTGTACACGCGAGTCGCTATGAATCTTCAGTTGTTGCGCGCCAAGAAGGGTCTCCTGGGCCTAGGACTGAGCGCGGTCTGTGCTGCCCTGGTGTCCCCCTCGGTGCTGGCCCAATCCTCTGTCCCCGAAGTGACGCCCCAGGTTATTCCGCAAACGCCGGCCCAAGCTCCTAGCGGGCTGCCGGTGCCGCCTCAAAACTTACCTGGCGGGGTGCGCGGAAATCAGACTGGGGTTTGCCTGGTCAGCCCGCAGGGGGGCAATGCAAATGCGGCTATTTTTTCGACCCGCCCTGTCTTTGTTTGGCAAGGTGCGGTCATTAGCCGCATTGAGCTAACTGACTTGACCACTGGAAGGGTTACCTGGTCGGGCAACCCTGAACTACCGGTACCCCAAGTTGCTTACCACAGCACACCCCTCACGCCTGGCGGTGAGTACCGCTGGACTATCTACGGGCGGGACGGTGCCACGCTGGGGTCGGCAGACTTTCGGGTGATGACGGCCGACCAGCGGGCTCCGATTGATGCGGCATTAAACGATTTAACCGCCCGCCTTACCCAGGAAGGCAGAACCCCAGTAGAAATCAACCTGGCTGTGGTCGATTATCTCAATGCCCAGGGGCTCTGGGCGGATGCGATTACGGCTTCGGTGAATGCTTCTCCGCCCTCCCCGGCCCTGGGCCGCTACGTACGCACGACCCGTAGCCGCATTTGCAACAACCTGATCGCTAACTAAACCGTAAAAGCTGCAGCGCTGGCCTGCCTGAGGGAACCTCAGTTCTGCGAAATCCTGAAGGTGCTTGGAATCTTGCATCAGGGGAACTGCTTGAGGTTTGCAGGCAGGCAACAAAAAGCTCCAGCGGAAGGGTTACAAAAGACACAAACCTGCGATCGCACAACTTGTTATAACGAGCTGTATTCCAAGCCGTATCCCTGCTGGGGGCTGTCGGTTGACCAGTCGTTTGCAAGTTGTAGGAGGGTTGCTTTGTGCGGCATTGCTGGCATCATCTATCGGGACGAAACCCTGGCCGAACGCCTGGGAGCCGATCTGGCGGCGCTGATTCAACCCCTCGAAACTCGCGGTCCCGACTCTAGCGGCATTGCCCTTTACAGTCGGCCTGTAGCAGCTGGGCAGGTCAAGCTGGTGCTGCGGGGTGATGCGGCCGTGGACTGGGGCGCGGTACAGGCCTGGATTGAGCAGATAGTGCCTGTAGTCGATACCCACGTAGCGGCCGACGATCGCCGCCTGATTTTGGATGTGGCTCAGGATCTGCCCTTTCAGGTCAACGAGTTTCGCCGCGCCTTGCGATCGCGCTTCCCCGGTATCCACGTCATGAGCCTGGGGCAGGGGCTAGAAATCTACAAAGAGGTCGGGGCCGTTGACAACCTAATCCAAAAATACGGCCTGACCACGTTTAGCGGCAGCCACGGCATTGCCCACACCCGCATGGCGACCGAGTCGGTCGTGGATATCGACCACTGCCACCCCTTCACCACCAGCTTTGATCTGGCCATTGTTCACAACGGCCAAATTTCCAACTACTACAGGCTGCGCTTCCAGCTAGAGCGAGCCGGAATGGTGTTCGAGACCCACAACGACTCCGAAACCATCGTCAACTACATTCATTACCAATTGCTTCAGGGTAAATCGCTGGAAGCCAGCTTAGAAGCCTTACTGGGTGATATCGACGGCACCTACACCTTTCTGGTGGCAACGCCCGATAAAGTAGCCCTGGTGCGCGACAAATTTGCGGCCAAGCCAGCGGTAATTTACGAGGCGGCAGATAAAGTTGCGATCGCATCCGAGTACCGCGCTCTGCTCAAGCTGAGCGACTTCGATGCCGACGCCATCATTCGCGAGCCCGACGCTGGGGAAATCAACATCTGGTCGGTGCCTAGCCCCGCCCCCACCCCCGCGCCCCTCTCTGCTGTAGGACGGTGATGCCATGAGCGAAGTTTTGACCCTCTCTCCCTCAACCCTTGACTGCACCGCCCTCACC
>DATNQE010000497.1:0-16377 GCA_036702895.1 Trichocoleus sp.
CGTTTGAGGAGTTGGAGCCGTTGCTTTAAGCGCGGTAGATCCATAACAGACACGGGTTGGACGGGGCACCCGTACTGCTAGCTACGTGACGCTTTCCCAGCACGTTAGTCGGCAATAAGATTTAGTTCGCTCGTCGTTCAACCCAAAATTCAACCAACAAAACTTGTTTTCCTACCCCTGCCAAGGAGACTGACTATGCCAAGAGCTATCTGGAACGGTGCTGTCATTGCTGAAAGCGATCAGTGCGAAGTGGTTGAAGGGAACCAGTACTTCCCCCCTGAAGCAATCAAACAGGAGTATTTTCAGCCCAGCGACACCCATACTGTCTGCAGCTGGAAGGGCACCGCTAGCTACTACAACGTCGTTGTAGACGGGCAAACTAATAAAGACGCCGCCTGGTACTACCCAGACCCCAAATCAGCTGCTAACAATATCAAGGACTATGTTGCCTTTTGGCGGGGCGTCAAGGTCGAGGCTTAAGGGCATTCTCTGATCTCGCATGGTTTCAAGCTGCCTTCTAGACTGCTTCCTGAGCAAGCTTTAGAGGGCAGCTTGAACGTTTGATAGTAAGGCATCGCTTATCTTCGGGTCTTAAAACCCAAAACTTAGGTGGTATCTCTCCTTCGAACAGGAGACACTAAGCGTCAGCTTCAAATTCCCTCTCTGCCACCAATCTGTTCCTCCGGAACGTGTTCAGCAGAAATAGCGCTACAGCAATTGACGCCGGTCCGCCTTTCAAAAGGAGCCCTCCCATGCCTATCGAAAACCTCCAACCCGCTGCCTTTCCCCTGGCACTGAGTCGCGCTACACCCTAACCAACCTAGGCCAAAAGATGCGACAGGGGGTTGAGCTAATTGGCCAGACTCTGCAGGATTATCTGTTTTCCCAAGACCCTGCAGAGCTTGAAAAACCCCAGGTCGAGATTCGTACCGCAACGGACAAGTGGGGTAACCCCGTCTGGATCGCCTACAACCCCTACACCCAAACTCATGAAGTGCTTGGCAGTGAAGATGAAGCCAGGGTGTGGTGCGAGCGCTACTTTCTCAAGCGATAGCCTGAGCACTAGGTAGGGCAATCCATGAAGACCCACCTAACAAACGAAATTCCTCGTCTGACAATGGCCGCAGCATTGATTCTCTCTATGCTGCGGCCTCTTTTTAACACCGGTAAACAGGTTGTAGCAGTAGACGGCTTTATTAGGAGACGGCGTGCAGGGGTGACTTGGGCCAGGGCCGCGGCCCGTCCTAGACGCTCTACCTAGCTCGACGCAGGCTACAGCAGCCGCAGTTTTGGTGAGTGGCTACTATAGTCTGCTTACTCAATTGGCTTAACTTCTGCTTAAGTGCCCAAACAGCCGTGGTGCTTTGGAGGCAAAAACCACAAACTTTTCACAGAAGAGGTTGGTTAACCCGGCATTTTGCCTGACTCGCCGCCTCTTGCTCCAGTCCCCCCATTTCTGGTCCCCTTTTCCGCCTTAGCCCCCAAGGAGCCAGAGCGTTCAAAAAGTTTGATTGTGTCAGTCACCGGGCATCTCAACCCAAGGTTTGGAAAACAGTCGATGCAGCAGCCAGTTGCGCTAGAGCATTTTTGACTCTCTGACCGGCCGCACGGCTCCCTCACTGAGTGAGGCCTCGTTCTAAACTTGGCTCGGCCGCGATACAATCCCTAACTTTATGGCTAGATTCATCAACCGGCTGTCGGGTGAGCTCACCTAACAGCCAGTTCTCTTTTGACGAATGACTGCCCAACCGGGGATTGAGCCAACCTGCGTTCCAATGAATAATGTCCTAGGGATTGGCTCCCCTCCAGCGCAGAGGGAGTTGGGCTACCCTGCAAAGTGGAGTCGATTGACGCAGTGTGGCGTGAGGTGTGAGTCGAGATGGCGTTGAATGTGTGGTTATTGCAGGGCCTTTGGGGCGCTGCTTCGATTTTTACAGTGGAGGTAGTGCGCGATGTGTATCACGTTGTTAGCCACCTCTGGCCGCCTTTGGTGCGGCTGCACAACTGGCATCACCGGGCCTTTAAGAAGGATTTCACGACGGTCAGCGAGGAAGTCTACCGCAAGGCCCAAATTTACAACGATGTGCCTGAGTCTCTAGTCATGATGGGAGTAATGGCTGCGATCGCAACCATTACTCCCCTATGGGGCTTTTGGGTTGGCTTTGTCTACGCCTTTGGCTTCTTGGCCTCAGCCCTGGCCCGCTCTCAAGGGTGGCTCTTGACCACCGACCTGACCCACGAACCGGGGGAACTCACGCTGCTGCCCGACGTGTGGCGGGTCAATCGCACGTACCACTGGCGGCACCACTTCGACGATACCAACGCCTACTATGCTGGACATTTCACGATTACGGACAAGTTCATGGGCACTGCCGTTTCTTTGAAAGGCAAGACCGTTGCCGTCACGGGTGCTGCTGGCACCCTGGGGCAAGCTTTAATGACAGAACTGGCTCAACACAAGGCCAAGCCTCTCGCTCTGACGACTTCTGGCAACGGCACTTTCCCCGAAGGCGTTCCCGTGGTGCAGTGGACGGTGGGACAGGAGGCTGAGTTGCGAGATCTGCTGAAAAAGGTCGACATTCTAATCATCAACCACGGCCTCAATGTGCACGGAGGGCGCACCCCTGCCGCTATCGAGCAGTCCCTTGAGGTGAACGCGCTCTCTGGCTGGCGGCTGATGGAGATTTTCTTTACCACTGTCGAAACTTCGGCCGAGCGTGCCACTAAGGAAGTTTGGCTCAATACCTCAGAAGCCGAAGTAAACCCTGCCTTTAGCCCCCTCTATGAGGTCTCGAAGCGGCTGCTGGGCGACCTGATTACCCTGCGACGTCTAGATGCACCTTGTGTGGTGCGTAAGGTGATTTTGGGACCCTTTAAGAGCACCCTTAACCCCGTTGGGATTATGTCTGCTAAATGGGTCGCTTGGGCGGTGGTGGCCCTGGCCAAGCGCGACATCCGCAATATTGTGGTGACGATCAATCCCCTCACCTACCTGGTCTTTTTACCCAGCGAATGGGCCAAAGCGCTTTATTTCCGGCTGTTTACCCGAATCTCTGAATAGCCACCCCCCCACAAATAGTCAAACATAGCCAAACATAGAAACGGGGGCGCAAAATTTGCGCCCCCAGCGTAACCATGACTATGCAAATAAACGAAGAACAAGCCCAAAAGGACGAGCCTTATGCAGCGGCGTCATCCCGCTCGATGTACAGAAACAGAGCTGCCATCGCAACGGCGGGAAACACAATGCCAACCATGGGCACCAGGATGGAGGGTAAAAAAGAAGCTGCCATAGGGGTTTTCCTATCTCAACATCAAAAATCACAGCGTTAGGGATTAGATTACTGCGAATCGTCCTGTTTACTGCATTTCGTTTACAAACTTTGCGAATCTCTTAACACCTTCTCATACTCGCTTTGGAACCTTGCCACTACAGCTCAAACTCATCTAGAGAAGTCGAGCTTACCTCTGGCGGAACCACCGCTCGGCTAACGCTTGCCTTGTAGCTCTCCTGCTGGGTCACCATGTCCACAGCGATCGCTTCAAACCACGCTTCTAGACAGCCCTGCGGAACGACCAGCTGCAGAGTGCCCTCCAGGTTGCCCCGGCCGTCGGGGGTGAGGTGGGTGAGCTGGCGAGGCTCATCGGCCAGGGTGCGCGTTTGGGGGTCGGTGATCCAGACCTTGAGGTAAACCCGATTGGGGTGAATCGGCAGGCGTAGCCTCACGGACACCTTTTCTCCCGCCAGAAGTTCACCCTCGGGCAACTCCAGCATCGGCGTGGGCGGGCTCAGAATCTCGTCGTCAGCTGAGACAATAGCCGGGTCTGCCTCTGGGGCCGCTTGCACCGTTCCCCGAGGCGGTACTGGGTCTGGATCGTCGTAGATCACCACTTCCCCAGCAAAGGGCGCAGGCGGAGACTGCCCAAGGGCTTCAGGGTCATCCAAACCCACCGCATCAGCTCCCTCTACCCAGGGGTCATCGGGGGGAGCAAACTCGGTGGCAGGCGCTGCGGCCTGACGGCTAACAGCGGCCTCGTGGGCCTCTACCGCCAACGTGTTCAGCCGCGACCAAAACCGCTCCTGTAGATTGAGCGTGCGAAACTCATTGTCGATGGGAGAAGGGGGCTCCGGGGCAGCCGGTTCGGGCGCGGGAGGCTCAGCCGCAGGTGGGCCCGCCGATCGCACCGGCTTCACAAAGGAAGGCAGCTGCACGGCTGGTGGGGAGTTTGATGGGGCAGCCGGAGCAGCCGGGGCAGCCTCCGGGCTGGGCTCGTCAGCTGAAGCCGGGGGCGGAGCGCTGCCGTCGGGCGCTGCTTTAGCAAGCGGCGGCAGTTGAGGCTTATGCGTAGCCGCCTCGTGGGGGGTGGGGTAGTAGATTTTGGGCGGTAAGGTTAAGCCGCTGCGGGGCAACAGCAGGGTCGGCATAGCCCTTGGCGGTGGCTCGGGCAGGCTGGCATCGGCAATTTCAGGAATCTCAATCTCAGTTCCAGCAATATTTTTCAGCGTTTCGTCGGCCGCCGCACCCGCATCGGGCGGAAAAACAATGTCAAAATCTGCTTCGGTTTCGGCCTGGTTTGCGATCGCATCAAACAGTGCCGCCAGATCCACCGTGACCGTAAACCGCTGCACCGCCAAAATGCGAGCAGCTGTCTCAGTTGGTACCGCCAGCACCAGCTCCCCCAGCAGCAGCCGCGTCCGCAGATCCTCCGGTAGCGCTACCGGCACCGCAAAAGCCGCCGGCAGCGGCTGGGGCATGAGGGCGTGCTGCAGCGTAACAATCACGCTGGCGCTTTGCGGATCGAGCAGGCGCAAGGCCAAAACTCCGCCTTCTGGGACCGTTGGCGATTTCTGTAGGGCTGCCGGGTTGTCTGCCTTTACCTGACCAACAACCATCAGCACCTGGCCCTGATTCACCATCAAAGCCGATTGGGCCAGCTCTAGCCGGTAGCTCGTGCTGAGCCCGAGTCCCTGGGCAGTGCTTTCCTCACCGCTGACCACCGCTTCGGCAAGGGCCTGGTCAATCGCGTCAAAGGTCGCTGCCAGCACCGCCTCAGAAAGGGGCGGCATCATTTGCTCAGCGGCAGCTCGCGCAGCAGCATCGCGATCTGGGGCTGTTGGCCAGTCTTCGGGGAACCACTCGTCGCTCTCGCTGGTGTCCTGGGGCAGAACCTGCAGCCCAATGGCGTACTGCCAGGTCGGATGGGCTTCGCTACTAGAGCCATCGGCGCAATGAACTTCCCACAGACCTGCTTTTAACCAGGTAAAGGGCATGACCACCATCAGCCCAGTATTGTTGGTTTGTCCGCTGCGCTTCATCACGCGGCGCCGGGGCGATGTTTGGTCGCCAAGCAGATGACTTATGCGGACTCGCACCGGGCTATCCACTGCGCTGGTGTGGGCCATAATCCGGTAGCGCCCTTCTAAAATCTCCACTTGGGAAGACTCCAGGGGTAGCCAGGCCTGATCCCCCTCTTTTTGCAGTAGAAACTCCCAGTACTCCATAACCCACCTGCAGCCAGGGACGGCAAAGACAATTTTTTAATATGCCTTGAATATAGGGGCCATCGTAGCGGCTCTGCCGAATTCCAGCAAATACCTGTAGCAATCCTATGGGAGTTGCCGAGCTTTAGTGCCAGCTAGCTAGGTGTTTTGCCCTGCTAGCGGCCTGGTAAGGGGCAGCCCTCCTAATTAAAAAGAGGGCTATCAACCGCCAGGGCAATTAAATCTTCATTGCGAAATTGGCCCTGGCGGACTTGAAGGGGAAAGATACCCTACAAGAAGACCTGATCGCTACAAAAGCAGCAGAAACAGCAGGTAAACGCACCCCTGTTAATGCACCCTTGTTGGCACAACCCCTGTTGACATAATTAGTAGGAGCAAACGCCATGCCTTCACCCAAGAAAGTTCTATCCAACCTGCGACATCTCGATGCAGCCGATGTCGCTACTAGTGCTCGCTATCGGGAACAGGCTCAGGCTCTGCTTGCCGATCCCACCATTAGCCTGGACATCAAAGAAGCTGTCGCCGACCGCTTACATTGGGCCAACACGCTGCTGGCGCTTAGAACTGTTGGAGATGACAGCTACTAAAAGCCCATCAGCGTTTAAGGCACTTTGAGCAAGGCTTAATTACCCAGATTTTGCCGTCAGACCCTACAGCCCCAGCTTCTGGCGCAGCTCTTCGTCCTGCCCGCGAAACCCCGCTAAAATCGCCTCTCCGTCTCTGACAAACAGAGGACGTTTCAGCAGCATGGCATCGCGGGCAAACGCATCTACCCATTGGGCCTCACTCCAGTTTTGCTTGGCATCGCCCAGCGCACGGTAGGACTGGCCGGAGGTGTTGCGCAAGGGTTTTGAGCTCAAAGCGGTGACCCAGCCTTCAACCTGGCTGCGGCTGGGGGGATGCTCTTTAGTATTGATAAATTCGTAATCAGCGCTGTTGGCCTCTAGCCAGGCCAGCGCTTTTTTGCAGGTGCCACAGTTAGGAATACCGTAGACTTGAAGCGCCATAGCATCTTTGAGAGTTAAACGGTTGAACTCAACGAAGGAAGCGACATTAAAAAGCGCCCGCAGATGGGGGCGCTTTGATGCAGCTCTCGATGTAGCCGATGGGGCAACCCTAGGGCTGCGAGAAGTTAGGTTAGCTGCCGCAGGAGCAGCTGCACGTTAGGTGTCGTAAACGCGGCACTCGTCGGCTTCGGGGTTGGTATCGCAGTACTCTTGGAGGGAGGACTTGCCGGGTGTTTTTTCACGCTGGTGAGAGGCTTCTGCCTGCAGCTCTTCAACGGCATCCCAGGCAGCGGCGCACTCCTGAGAACTAGCCCCAGTGGCATCGCAGGCAGCGCGGGCGTTTTCAATTTCTTCTTGGATTTTGTTCTGGATATCGCTCATTGACCTTCAGGGCTGTGTTTCTAAACAACAGATGATGTAAGCAGCGGGGCTGTGAACAGCGGCGGCACCTTGGGAAGGCGGCTTCAAACTACGGCTCGGCAGTTTGAGCAGCGTCTACCTGTCGCATCTGAGCCCAGTATAGTAGATAGGCTGGGTTCGGTCGGGCCGTAGGAACCACACTGGCTAAGGCTTCATACTCTCTGAAGAATGTGGGCCTCAGGAGTGCGGCAGGTTAAAGCCAGAACCCGTGCCTAAACGCGGTACACAAAGGGCAGTGCACAGAGGGCAGTCCGCAGAGGGCAGGCAGGACAGCTACAGGCAAAAGCCACTTTGGGCCAGCCCTTGAACTACTGCAGGGCAATTTTTATGGGCCGTCTGATGCTCCGCTTAACGTTGCTAAATCAACTTTTCTAGATAATCCTAATTGTGCGATCGCACTGCGGTAATCTGCCTTAGGAAATGGCCCTAGGTAAGAATTACCAGAAATGCTTCGTCAGGTCGTAACGAAGGCCGCAGGAATCTCGCTAAAATCAGACACAAAAGAGCCTAGAAAGACTCCGTAGGGGACTTGCGGCAGGTATTGCCTTTCCCAGGCTTGATGCCGGCCCTATACCCAACCCCCTATTTCCCCTCGACCCTCGTTTCAGAAACCCCTTAGCTCGAAAAATTTCATAAAAACGCTGTGTTAACCCTGTATCAAAATCGCTGTATGGAGGTGCGCCTGCATGGATGGGAGTCATGAACCCATGAAGTGGATTAGCGCCATGTCAACCCGCGCTTCCCTAGAAGGCGCTGTGGGAGAGGTGGCAGAGCAAATTCGCTCTCGGTTTACGGGCACGCCCGACCTGGGTCTGGTGTTTATTTCCTCTGCATTCACCAGCGAGTTTCCCCGACTGTTGCCCCTGCTGCAAGAGGTGCTGCCGATGCCAGTGCTGATTGGCTGCAGCGGCGGCGGCGTTATTGGCATGACCGCAGATAACGAAACTTTAGAGGTTGAGGAGACCTCGGCTCTCAGCCTCAGCGTAGCGGCTCTACCGGGGGTCAGCGTCCAGAGCTTTCACTTTTCCAGCGACGATCTGCCCGATCTAGACAGCCCCCCCGATGCCTGGATTGACCTAGTTGGCGTAGACCCTGAAGACAAGCCCCAGTTTATTTTGATGGCCGATCCGTTCTCAGCGGGCATCAACGATCTGCTGCAGGGGCTAGACTACGCCTACCCGGGAGCGGTCAAGGTGGGCGGGCTCGCCAGCGCCAGCAGCTATACCCGCACCAGCGGCCTCTTTTGCGATCGCACCCTCTACGAAGACGGCGTGGTGGGTGTCGCCCTGAGCGGCAATGTTACCCTCGATGCCATTGTGGCCCAGGGCTGTCGCCCCATCGGCAGCCCCTACCGGGTGGTCGAAGCTGAGCGCAACATTGTTCTTAAGCTCGAAGATCCTGATAAGGGCGACGAACTGAGACCGCCTTTGGAGATCCTTCAGGAGCTGTTTCAAACCCTTGATGAGGAAGATCGCAGCCTGGCCCAGAACTCCCTCTTCATTGGCATTGCTCAAGACGGCTTTAAGCAGACCCTGGAGCACGGGGATTTTCTGATTCGCAACCTGCTTGGCGTTGATCCCAAAGTTGGGGCGATTGCCATTGGCGATCGCATTCGCACCGGCCAGCGGGTGCAGTTTCACCTGCGCGATGCCCGCACCTCTGCCGACGACCTCGAAACGCTGCTCAGCCGCTACCGGCTCCAAAACCAAGTAGAGGCTGTTTCCCCAGTGGGCGCGCTGCTGTTTTCCTGCATGGGGCGGGGCGAGGGGTTGTACAACGAGCCCAACTTCGACTCGCGTCTGTTTAGCCGCTATCTCCAGCAGGTGCCGCTGAGCGGCTTTTTCTGCGGTGGCGAAATTGGCCCCATCGGTGGCACCACCTTTCTCCATGGCTACACGTCAGTATTTGGCATCTGCCGCCAGCCTTAGGCTCTAGAATTGGGCCTAGATCAAAAAAGGCTTCCGTAGGGGAACGGTTTGGCGGTAAAACGGCTGATGCGTTGGCTTAAAAGGGTTGGCATCGCGCTGATGCTGACCCTAGTGATGTCTCTAGGAATGCTGCCTGAGCCGTGGGGCCCTGCCCCAGCACTGGCCCAAACGAACAGCAGCAAGACCGTGCTAACGCCGCTCACCCCCGACCTCTTACAGCAGCGCCTCAACGCCCTGGAGCAGCGCGACGGTAAGCCGACTATCAACCTGCGCCAGCTGGTGATCGACCTGCGGGCCGACGGTGACCTGCGCGATCGCTTCTACCGACTGCTGCAAAGCAAACTGCAGAGCGGCAGCCGCCCCATTGGCCTCGACTTGAGCTACTCCCTGGTCATGGGCGAGCTCGATCTAACCCGGCTGGGGCTGCGAGCCCCGCTCTACGGCGACGCCCTGGTGCCGCTGCTAGATGAGCAAACCCAGAACCAGCTGCGGCGCGATCGCAAACGCCTGGCCCAGCTCAACCAGCTCTCCCGCTCTCTGCTGATCCAGGAAAAAAGTACGGCCCAGCAAATCTACCTCATCCGGGGACCGCTGGTGATGGTGCAAACCCACTTCACCGGCAACGTCGTGGGGGCCGACATCTTTTTCCTAGACCGCCTGCTGCTGCAGGGGGCACAGTTTGATCAGGCTCTGAGTTTGCTGGGAGCCCGCTTCGGCCAGAATCTCAATTCCTCGGGTGCCCGCTTTGGCCAGGAGGTCACTCTGCGCAACGGAATTTTCTTCAAAAATGCTCGCTTTGACCAGAGCTTTTTTGGCGGCAATGCGACTTTCCAGGGGGCCGAGTTTAAGGGGGATGCCAACTTCAGCCAGAGCACTTTTCAAAAAGAGGCCAATTTTAGCCGGGTAGCCTGGCTAGACGACGCTGATTTTGCGCAGACCGTCTGGCGGGGGTCGGTCTCGTTTGTTAAAGACATTTTTGAAAAGGCGCTGTTTTTCACCCAGGCCCGGATTGAAGCACCGCTGTCGATGCGACAGGCCCGTTTTAACGAGCCGATTAATTTTCGCAATGCCGCCCTCTCGGCCCAGGCTGACTTTGGCGATGCCGCCTTTGCCGATGGCGCCTACGTCAACGTATCGGGGATGGAGTTCAATGCCGACCAGGCCCGTATTTTAGGCAATCCAGGTCAGATTGGCCAGGTGTTTTCAGTACCCACCCTAGCTGGCAACGAAACCCTGCTGCGCAACCTGGTGCGCAATTTTCGGCGCCTAGAGCAGATTGCCGACGCCTACCAGGTAGAGTACACCGGGGAGCGACTGCGGCTGCGGGAACTGCGCAACCGGCTAGTGGGGGTCAACGTCAACACCGCCCCTGTGCTCAAGCTGGTCAGCATCGGCTTTAGTGAGAAGCAAGCTCAGGCCATTGCTGCCAGCCGTCAGCAGCACCCGTTTCTCAGCGTCTCGGACCTGCTAGATGTGGAGGGTGTGGATCTGGCAGCCTATGTAAAGGTGCGCGATCGCATTCTCACCCGCCGCCCCCTCTCTCCCAGAGGCCGCCTGCTGCTGTGCCTGCGCTGGCTTTGGCTCGATGCTTTAGTCGTGCTCAGCCGCTACGGCACTGGCGTCGACCTCATTCTCGGTATTGGGCTGATGGCTCTAGCCTGGTTTGCGGTGCTGTTTTGGTTCATTGACCGCTACCGCCGCCGCTTACCCACGCCGATTGTGCCGCCTCTCGACCAGGCCCTTTGGATCGGCGGCAGCTTTCTGGTATTTGCTGGGTTTGGTCTCAGCATGGTGCTGCGGGCAGCAGACTACCCAGCGGCAACGCTCACCTGGCTGGCAGTGCTGCTGTTCCCCCTGCCCCTGGCCTGCATCGTCCGAGTCCTGCAAAAGGGCCGCTTTCACGACCGGATGAATGAGAGCTATTTCGTGGAGGACGGCAGCCTACGCCAGCTACGGCTGCTGATCGCGCGGCTGCCCATCATGCCGCTGTTTCCCTTTTTTCGGGAGCGATTTACGCCAATTTTGCAAGACCGGCGCTGGTCTTGGCTAAACTATTACGACTTCAGCCTTAACAACTGGTTCAAATTCGGGTTTAATGACATCCGACTGCGGGATGAAGAAGTACCAGGGCTAATCACCGCTTTGGTCTGGTACCAATGGGGCCTGGGACTCCTGTATGTCACCCTGCTGCTCTGGACGTTTTCCCGCACGATTCCCGGACTAAACCTCCTGCTGTACTTCTAGCTGGGGTCTAGGGTACAGGGTTCAGGGTATAGGGCAAACGGAAGCCTTGTACCTCGCACCCTGGACCCCAGCCCCCCACCCTAGACCTCCATTCACCTCCTCCTTCCCCGTTCCTCTGTCATGGCCTTCGATCAATCCCTATCCCCCACGCAGCAGGTGCAGCAGGCCAAAGCCGACCTGCGCCAGCGATTGCTCAAGGCCCGGCAGGCGATTCCTGACCACCTGTGGCGGCAAAAAAGCGATCGCATCTGTGCCCACCTGCAGGATTGGATCTATTTCCGGCAGGCCCGCGTCATTTTGGCCTACTGCAGCACCCGCAAAGAACCCGACCTCAGCCCGCTGCTGGCCCAGCCACGGCACTGGGGCCTGCCCCGCTGCGTCAGCAAAAACCAGCTCACCTGGCACTACTGGAATGCCCAGTCGAGCTGGCCGCTGGAGAAAGGCCGGTATGACATTCTAGAGCCCACTGCCGCCACGCCCCCGGTCGACCCTACTCTGGTCGATCTGATTCTGGTACCTGCAGTGGCCTGCGATGTGCGGGGCTACCGCTTAGGCTATGGCGGCGGCTACTACGACCGCATGTTTAGCTCTGGCCTGTGGGCTAAGGTGCCCACCGTAGGTATTGTTTTTGAATATGCCCGCCTGCCTGACCTGCCCCGCGCTTCATGGGATCGCCCGCTGCGGGGCGTTTGCACCGAAAGCGGCCTGTTTTTGGGCAAATAAAAGCTATCTGGCAGCCCTCAAAAACCCGTTATTGGCGAGTACATTGGGCACATAAAGTTCTGGAAAGTTCTGGAAAAATTCGGGGTAGACTGAATGCTTGAGTCAGGGGCAGTCTGCAACGTCTGGAACCAATGGACTTTGACGACATTATTAGCCTGGTCAACCAAAGTATTATTGCCGTCAGAGGAAAACCCCTGAGCGACGTGCAGCGGATCGTTCTAAGGGGCTCTTGGGATAACCAGACGTACACCAGCATTGCCGATTTGGCGGTGGGCTACACAGAAGATTATCTCAAGCGCGATGTCGGCCCCAAGCTGTGGCAGGCTCTCTCCGACGTAACGGGCTACACGGTCAACAAGCGCAACATTCGCAATGCCCTGCTGCAGTGGGCGACTCAGTACTCTGCTGAGTCGCCTACTGCCAACGGGTCCGTTAATGGGGCTACCCCTGGATCAACCAATGACAGCAGGGCAGCCGAGCTGGATTCGGCCACTGATTGGGGTTCAGAAGGTGCGATCGCGTCCTCCGAACAGATGTTTACTGAACGCGCTATCCCCCGTTCTTCCGGTCGACTGACGCTGTGCAGCGCTCTGAGGGTAGACGTTTCAGAGTTTTCAGGGCGTCAAAACGAGCTAGCTCAGCTGACGCAGTGGATACAGGACGATCACTGTCGGTTGGTACTGCTCTGGGGCCTGCCCAACATGGGCAAAACCACCCTGACGATTAAAGCGCTGGGGCTGCTGAGAGACCATTTTGACCACTGCGGCTATTTGAATTTGCAGGCGGACCTATCTCCCAAAGCCTTTCTGCAGGAACTCACGGACTGGTTGATCGAAGGGGCGCCCCCCGGAGGAGTGATCGCGCCGCCGCCCTCGGCGACTTGGCAAGAGCAGATGGACTGGGTGATCGAGCAGTTCTCCCAGCGCCGCTGTCTGCTCGTGGTTGACAGCAGCGAAGTGCTCTTTGAGCCCAACCAGCTAGCAGGCACCTATCGGCCGGAATGCTTGGCCTACCGAAGTTTTTTGGAGCAGGTAGCCCGGCTGATGCACCAGAGCTGCGTGCTCTGGATTGGTCGAGAGCGCCCTCAGGAGTTTGCCTCTTTGCAGAGCCGGCTGGTGCAGTGCTACGAGCTGGCCGAGTTTTCGGCAGCCGAAGCTCGCGACTTCCTAATGGCTCAGGGTTGGCCAGCAGCCGAGATCGAGGACTGGCAAAGGCTAATTCAGCGCTATAGCGGCTGCCCGCAGTTGCTCAAAAGTTTGACTTTCAACCTGCAGGTCATCCACAGCGGCAGCTTAGATCGGTTTCTAGAGGACCCAGTCAGCTTGCCCGAGCTAGAGCGCAGCCCCCTTCTAGAGGTGCTCGGCCGCCTCTGCCGGGCCGAGCAGGAGCTGCTCTACTGGCTTGCCCTGGCCCAAGAGCCCATGGCGCTGGCAGATCTCAGCAGCAGTATGGTGCGCCCGCTGGCAACGGATGAGCTGCAGTCGCTGCTGAGCCGAGGCCTGTGTCGCAGCGTCAGCAGTCGCCAGCCCACAGGCGTGCTGCTGGATCTCAACCCGGCCGTACGCATTCTGGCCCTAGAGCAGATTGTGCAGGTGCTAGAGACCGAACTGACGGGCGATCGCATTGACCTGTTCCACCACTTACCCCTGCTGCGCGTAACCGCCTCAGAGGCTGTGCAGGCTCGTCAAGTTCAGTCTGTAATTGAACCCCTAACTCAAATTCTGGAGCAGCGCTACCCCTGCGAAACAGCGCTGGAGCAGTGGGTACAGGCGCTGCATCAGAAGTTGCGATCGCACTGCCTCAGCCAGCCCAGCTACGGCATAGGCAACCTTTTTCACCTCTGTCAGGCTCTCGATATCAGCCTTGGCACTTTTGACTTTTCCAATTTCTGGATCTGGCAGGCCAACCTGCAGCAGCTCAGCCTACAGGGTGCGAACCTGAGCCAGGTACGCTTTCAAGACACTGTCTTTGCCACAGCCCTAGGCCGCGATCTAGTGGTGGCCTTTGGCCCCGATGGCGGCACACTAGCAGTGGGCGATCACGAGGGCTGCCTGCTGCTGTGGGAAGTTCAGCGGGGCAAGCTGCTGCGCTTTTCAGAGGACAGCAATGCCAAATCAATTCGCTCCTTAGCCTTTAGCCCGCAGGGTGACTTGCTGGCAGTGGGCAGCGCTGACGGCACCGTGCAGCTGTGGCTGTTGGGCAACACAGGCCAAGCGTCAGATATGCTCTACGCCCATCAGGCGCCCGTTCAGGCTCTGGCCTTTAGCTCTGAAGGCGATTTGCTGGCGACAGGGGATGAAGCAGGTCATTTACTCGTCTGGGATCTCTCCTCTGGCCTGCCCCGGCAAACTCTGGCGACCTCGGGTTATCCCATTCGCGGTTTGGAGTTTAGCTCAGCGGCAGATCGCCTGATTAGCAGTAGTGAAAGTCAGACGGTCTCGCTCTGGCAGGTCGATAGCGGTGAGCTGGCTCACTCTTTTCAAGTACAGGCAACAGCCTGGGTGCGCTCGGTTGGCTTTATGCCCAAACCAGCTAATGGCGACACAGCAGCCGCGGCTGAAGTGCCCTACGCCGTCGGCTGCGACGATGCCTGTCTCTACCTCTGGGACGTAGAGCAGGATCAGCCCGTACGAATTGTGCCGATGGAACTGGGGGCAATGCCCACCATAGCGCTCAGCCCCGATGGGCGCTTCTTGGCTTACAGCCGCCCCGATCGCAGCGTTGTCGTCTGGGACGTGGCCAACCGCTGCCACCGCCATTTGCTGACGGGATTTGATCTGCCGGTTTGGTTTTTGAAATTTAGCCCCAATAGCCTTCAGCTTGCCACGGCCAGCGACTACACAATCAAGGTTTGGGATGTTGCCAGCGGCACCTGTCTGCGGAGCTTGGGCAGCCAGCGCTACACCCTGCAGTGCCTCACCTTTGACGGCCTCAGCCGTCTCATCACGGGTCACGACGACACTCTGCTGCGAAGCTGGCAGGTAAACACGGCTGGGGCGTTTGCCCGGCGGCCTCGCAGCCTGCGGGGTCACAGCGGCCCTATTAAAGCAGTAGCAGCCAGCGCCCAGGGCAGCTGGATAGCCAGCAGCAGCGACGACCGCACTATTCGGCTGTGGTCTACCGCTGCGCGCAGTGAGGGCAGTCTGTCGCCAACCGATACTTCAAAGCCAACGGCTAGGGGCTACCGCCTTCTTGCCGACGATTTGATCACCCCCGCCACGGTCATGGCCTTTAGCCCCAAGGGTCACTGGCTCAGCAGCGGTGGGGAGGATGCGCTAGTGCGGCTATGGCCCTTAGCCGATGAAGATGCGCCTTTAGGCGTGTTGGAAGGTCACAGCGGCCCAATTACAGCGCTCGCTTTTTGCCCCGATGAACAACATTTAGTTAGCGGCAGCCGCGATCGCACTCTGCGGCTCTGGCACCTAGCCAGCGGCGATTGTTTACAAGTAATGGCGGGGCACCAGCGCCAGGTGCATGGCGTCAGCATCAGTTCTGACGGCAGCCATCTCATCAGCATTAGTCGCGACGGCACCGCCCGCTGGTGGCACCTGGTTACGGGGGAGTGCCAGGGTCAGTGGCAGCATCCCCAAGGCTACTGGCTGCACGGCTGCATGAGCGATCGCAACGGCAGACTAATTGCGATCACCAGCGATACCCTAACCCTTGAACTTTGGTCTGTCACCGACAGCGAGCGGCTGCTAGAACTCTCTGGCCACACCAGCGAAATTTGGCACGTCTGCGTCAGCCCTAACCAGCGTTACCTAGCCACCGCCAGCCAGGACGAAGAGATCCGCATTTGGCGGCTAGACCTAGGCACGTGTGAACAGGTGCTGCGCCCCGACCGTCCCTACGAGGGCATGAACATTCGCGGTGCCAAAGGCCTCAGCGAACCGGAGGAGCAAATGTTACGTTCCTTAGGGGCGCTTGTGGGCTATTGACGAGCCAACGAGTTTTCGAACTTTTTCAACGGAGAGGGAGGGATTCGAACCCTCGTTGGGTTTGACCCCAAACTTGATTTCGAGTCAAGCGCATTCAACCACTCTGCCACCTCTCCAGGGGCTCAGCTTCAGAAAGCCTACCGCAAATGGGCATATAGCCAACTTTGAGCGGCAGCGTTCTGACAGAAATCTATATTACCTCTGTTTGCGAAATTCAGGTCGAAGATTCAGCCTAACCGGCACTATCCAAATCGCCTTGGCGACGATGCTGGCTATGTAGGTACGCCTCAAATCCACTTTTGGCCGTCCAGAGAATGGCTCCATCGCGCTCAGTGACAAAGACCTGAATCTGTCGCGCCTGGAGTTGGGCTTCGGTTTTGGGATTGAGCTGGGTAGTAGATGCGATCGCAACTCTCGGCCCCACTGCCGCCACCAGTTCCTCCGCTAACGGGCTTCCATCCCACCACAGCACCTCACTCGCCAGCACCGACCCCGCCTTCGCCAAATGCCGCTGCACCTCTAGGGTCAGCTTCGGCAGCATGAGCCAGCCCTTCCCCTGAGCCATTGCCAGCCGCAGAATGGGGTTCTCGGCCCCCAGGCTCTGGATATGCCCC
>DATNQE010000505.1:0-3795 GCA_036702895.1 Trichocoleus sp.
GGGCTAACTAAGTAGAGCCTTAAGACATCTTCTGCCTGGACCCCCCGAGTGCTGAGCCAAGCGGCCAGGCTGGTAATTTGATCCTCCAGTTCAGAGCGATAGGTTGGCAGGGCTGCTGAGAACTGAGTGACTGATAGCGCCAGAAAGAGAATCAGGCTCAGCCCCAAAAGCACAACTCCGATCACGACCAGGGTGTGAGCCAGCCAAGTAGGCACCCGCTTGCGCCGCAGCCACTCCACCACCGGCGCTACCGAAAGTACGATAAATAGCGCCATCAGAATTGGCCCCAGCAGCCCGGATGCCGCTTTGAGCCCAGCCACCAGAATAATTAAGCTGGCAGCAGCGACCAGAGGCCGAAGAATAGAGGATTTTACTGGGTCAGGCAACCGCACGTTAGAAAGGGTATTTGCTGAGTGGGGATTGGAAGCGGCAGATCGCACTTCGGTGGGCTACAGAGGCAGCCCTAACGCCGAGAAGTACTCCATTGAAGCATTTGCCTATACTGCCCCAAAAGATTCGTTGTAGAACTCAAAGTTTGCTTGTCTGGATTTGCTTTACTGGGTTTGCCGCATTAGAGCAATGGCGAGCGCAACTTCAACGGCAAACCGGGGTCGGCTGTATACCAGCTAACCCCGGTATTGAAGTGTGTAGGCAGACAGCAAGAACGGTGCTAACGGGCCTTGCTAGATAGCCACTAGATAGCCACTCCCGTCACGCGCAGAATCGAGACCAAGATGGAGTTGACGATCGCAAGCGCGATCGCACCTAGCACCGCGCTCCAAATGCCGTAGCGCAAGCGGAACCCTTCGACCAGCCAGGCGGCCAAACCAAAGACGATAATGCTGCCCAGCAGTGGGATCAGCCCCAGACTCAACACCGCATTGGCCGCTCTAAACCATCCGGGGAACAGGCCCCAGAAGCCGCTGAAGGCGCCGATAATAGCACCGCCCAGCAGAGCCTTAACGGGGCTATCAATTTCCACCCCGATCGGCGGAATTTTGGAAATGATCAGCAGCCCAATGGCCAGGACGATAATGCTAATGAGAAAGGTAACCATGTCAAATCCCTGTGCTAAAAAACGCAAATAATGGCTGAATGTATCGTCTGATGCGGCAGGTCTAGCGTTATTACCCAAAATCTATAGATTTCGCTGGCTTTGAAAAGCGCTTTAGGCTCTTTCTCGCGCATACGGCGGTTATGTACTCTGGACCAATATTCCCTTTCCCCGACTGCTGACGTTTTGAAGGAAGCGCAGCAGCTATCCCCAAAAGCATTAGCACCCTAGGCCAGAAAGATAAGCAACTCCTAAGGGAGCAGACTGAATCGGCTTAATGCTTTGCGCGCCCGCTTCAAAGGGGTATGAACCCTGCTAGATGTGAATGTCTGCCTTTTGAGCGTGTTGCTGCCTCTGCAAAGTCGAAACAATGGGAGCGAAATGGCTTAGGCATTACGTCCTAGAAAATCAATAGCGGCAGTCACAGCGGGAGTCACAGCATGGAACGGCAATGGGGCCTATGGGGAATTTGGCTGGGTTTCATCATCTATGTGCTGGTGGGAGCCCCCTCCGGCTTGCCGGGCACGGCAAACCTGGTGCAAACGCTGCTGTCAGGGCAAATCCCCTGGATCAACCCGGTGATCATATCGCTGTTTAGTCTGGTGGGCATTTGGCTGCTGATCTACAGCTGCCTGGTTTTTGTCGATGGCAGAATGCAGCGGCTGCCCGCCTGGGCCTTCATGCTGGCCTCAGTGGCAACGGGCATCTTGGGGCTGATTCCGTATCTGGCGCTGCGGCAGCCTAATCAAGACTTTTCGGGACCTAAGGATGGCTGGCTTTCCTTATTAGAGTCTCGGTTGATGGCAGTTACCCTGGTCATCAGCACGGTCATGCTCCTGGCTTTTGCGCTGCTGTTAGGCGATTGGCCTGCTTATTTTGAAGCGTTTAGAACCAACAAGTTTGTCCACGGTATGAGCGTGGCGCTGGTAATTTTTGCCCTAGTCTTTCCCTACCCCACGCTGCTGAAAGACGATATGGCGCGGCGCGGCTTGTCTAGCGAGTCGGCCCTATTTCGATGGGTGGCGCTGGTACCGCTGTTTGGGCCGCTGGCCTACCTATGTCTGCGGCCACCGCTGCTGAGCCAGCGACGCTCGCAAAATCAGGGTCGCACCGCTGCCCTAACCTCAAACCGCTGATTCCTATACCGAAAGCGGTATTGCGGACTTGCTAAAAGTGCTTATACTAGCGGCTGACTGCCGTCAGATTTCAGGGCCTGCCGCTTGCAACCCCTGCTGTCCATTGTTACTCCCACGCTGGGTAAGTTTTCTGACTACTGGCTAGAGCAGCTCCTGGCCGTTAAAGGATCTGTGCAGTTTGTGTTGGTCTATCCACCCGGAGTGCCCCAACGTGCGATCGCAGATCCTCGCGTTAAATCCCTGACTAGCCCCTATCAGGGAGAGATGATGCAGCGGTTTGTGGCGCTGCTCAACGCGGATGGCCGGTACGTCCTGGCGCTCGATGACGATGACTATGTGCATCCCGATGTCGCCATTCCTGTGAAAGCGTACTTTGCTCAGTTTCCCCAGAGCCTGGGGCTGCGGCTGATGCAGGCACGCATTTCTGACCGGGACCACGAGGGGATTCGTCAACCCTGGGGCCGCATTCCAGATATTGCCACTCTAGAGGTGGTTTCGCGGCGCAACGGCAACCTGCAGACAACCCTTCAGGAAGTGCCTATCGCACCCCTACACCGCCGCTTTAACTGGCGCTTTCTGATCTGGCCCTTCACTCAACGCACCGACGATCGCGGTCCCCACATCGAGAATTTCAACAACAAGGTCTGGTGCAACGATAGACTGCAGCAGGTCCTACCCGAGATTACCAAGGCAACGGTGCTCTGGGGCGTCTTAACCTGGGTTCCCAACTGGGGTTTCGATCGGCTGCTGGGGTTGTTTTTGCAGGCAGCTTTTTATCAGAAGGGGGCCGTGGTGGGCCACTGGATGCCGGAGCCGGCCCAGATCAGGTTTGTAGTGGGCGACCCGGCGCAAAAGCCGCCCCGCTTTCAGGTCCTCTCCGATATCCTGCTGGTCAAGCACTTCCCTCAGTACGGCTACTTTTGGAATTTGTTCTTTAGCAAGCTGGCCTACGTTCCTCGTATCTACGGCAAGATGCTGCGCCAGCAGTATCAAAAGCGACCTGTGCTTAATCGCAGCGGGTCTAGATTGCAGGGGAATAGCTCAGATGGTGGCATTGACACGGCGCCCCAGAGTACACAGTGGCCCCCACATAGCCCTCCTCTGGTTGCCACAGGTGCAGATGCCAGGACTGATCCCAGCCCGTCGTCCCGGCCTGAGGAATAATTCTGCCCTTCAGCAAATCTGCCTCCACATCAGACATCGCTCGGGTTAAGCCTTGGCCGGTGGCCTTAAGAAAGGCTTCCTTCCCGGTCCAATACCTAAAAAATTGGGTCTGAGCCGCTTCGGCAGGGAGTGGCTCAAAGGCTACTAGCTCCTCTGCGGTGAGGCAGCGCTGGGCCATCTGCCGCAAGTCCCTCAGCGGCCGAATCTGCTCAATGTCGATGCCGATGGCGCGATCGCAGCTCATCCCATAAACCACCCAATCCCCTGAGTGAGACAGGTTAAACTGCAGCGCCGACCGCTGCCCCTCAATGCAGAGGTGCGGTTTACCCTTGGTTTCGTACTCAAAGGCCAAGTCGGCTGGGGCACAGTTGACATAGCGGCTCAGGAGCTGGCGCAAGCCGCCTCGACTGAGGCCATAGCGAATGCGATCGCGCTCAAACA
>DATNQE010000506.1:0-2501 GCA_036702895.1 Trichocoleus sp.
GGCCAATAAAGCGGATTTTGCCAGCAGTTTGTGCGGCTCTAAGCGCCTCAATGGAGACCTCAATGGGCGTGTTGGGGTCGATGCGGTGGAGCTGAAACAGGTCAATCTGCTCAACCTTTAGGTTGGTGAGCGCGTCATCGATTTGTTGGTTCAGCACGGCTGACGAACCATCGACCACAATGCGATCGGGAGCGGGTTTATCGATCCCACCTTTGGTGGCAACAACGATGCCCGCTGCATAGGGGTAGAGCGCTTCGGCAATGAGCTTATCGACCCACTGAGGGCCATAGGAACGGGCTGAGTCAAAGAAGTTCACGCCTAGCTCAGCTGCCTGTTGTAGCACGGCTTTTCCCTGGTCCCAGTGGGGGTAGGGGCCAAAGTTGCCGGGCTGCCCAGTCAATCTCATTGCGCCATAGCCAAGGCGGTTCACTTCCAGTTCGCCGCCGAGCAGAAAGGTTTTGCTGAGGGTTTGCATAGTCATCTCCAACTGCCTCTTGAAACTCTGAAACTTGAACTCTGACACCCACTATCGCAGCGGCAGCAGATATTTGGTAGACGAGTAACAAAAATAGCTGTTATTCTTGCTGCGTATGAGCAAGTCTTTAGATCGGCTAACGCTGCTGCAAACGTTTGTGCGAATTGCCGATGCAGGCAGCATCAGCGCGGCGGCCCGTGATTTGGGTTTGTCTCAGCCTTCGGTGAGCCGCCAATTGGCTGAGCTAGAGTCGCGGCTCAAGGCTCAACTAATGCGCCGCACTACGCACAGTTTGGTGTTGACAGAGGCAGGGGCCGAGCTGCTAGCTGATGCTCGCCGCCTGCTGGATGATTGGGAGGCACTGGAGGAAAAGCACACTGCTGCGGGGGAAACGGTTCGCGGCAGGCTGAAGGTAGTTGCGCCGATTGCCCTGGGCCAGCTCTACCTGGCAGATATTGCATTGCAGTTTCAGCAGGCGTATCCGCTGGTTTCGCTGTCTTGGCAGTTAGAGGACCACGCGATTCGCTTTGCGGAGGTGGGCTGCGACTGCTGGATTAAGGTGGGTGCGGTGCCAGATGAATCGCTGGTAGTGGAGCCGCTGGGGCAGGTTGAGCGCATAGTCGTTGCGGCTCCTAGCTTGTTTCGTGCAGATGATGGCCCAGGAAATCCTGCTGCGGTGGAGGCGCTGCCCTGGGTGGCGCTTGAGCCTTTTGAAAGCGGGCGAATTCCGTTGACGAGTTTGGCGGGAGAGGCGGTAGTCATCACTCCCTCGGTGCAAATGACCACGAACAACATTTTTGTGCTGCGACGGGCGGCGGTAGCGGGGCTGGGGGCGGCGGTGCTGCCGCGCTGGTTTGTGGAGGAGGATTTGAAGAATCGGCAGTTGGTGAACGTGCTGCCTGGGTGGCAAGCCCCGAAGCTGACGATTCACGCTGCTTATTTGCCAGGACGGCGGCAGCCTCGCAGGCTTCGCAGCTTTCTTGAGATTTTGAGAAATTCTGTCTGCAAGATTCCAGGTATTGAGTAGGCTTTAAGGCCAGGGCCTACTTAATCTGTGAAGCAGATTTAGTCAAATATTGCAGGCTGGTGTTGAACTTGCGAAACCCAACCTACAGGACTGGTGAAGCCTGGAGCTTCGCCCGTGAATGTTACTTCTTCAGCGGTGAATGTTGATCGTTCAGCGCTGAATCTTTTTGGTTAGCAGCTGAATGTTGATCGTTAAGCCGTTATACATTCTCATTAAACGCTTAATGTTGATCATTGAGCGTTTGATCTTGATCGTTCAGCGCTGAATCTTCTTATTTAATGGCTGAATGTTGATCATTCAGCGGCTAATGGCTAGTACTGAATCTCCAGCCATCAGCCGCTAATCTTTAAGATTCGTGCTTGAGCTGCGGTGATTCAGCGCTGAGTGGTGAAGTTTAACTGTGGGATGGTGTTGAGCTTGCGCTTCGCAAATGCCGAGCCTCAACCCAGCCTACAAACTTATCTCCAAATCGCTTAAAGGAGTTGGCAATGGTCGCTGCACGAGGTGAGGATCTAAGGTTCGATCTAAGGCTAGATTTTCGTAGAGCGATTTGGGGTGGGGAAGAAACAATTAGAATCCAGCATTTAGAAACCTGCCAAGCCTGTGATGGGCGAGGGGAGCAGAGACAAGGTCTTGGCAACTGGTTCCGAGGAGAACCCTCTGCTGTCTGCAATGCCTGTAGCGGGAATGGTCGTACTGAAGTCCTCAAAGATCTAACCGTCACGATTCCTCCCGGCGTTGAAGAAGGAACTCGTTTGAGAGTTTATGAAGAAGGAGATGCAGGAGAGCGGGGTGGAGAACCTGGCGATTTATATTTATTTCTATCAGTAGGTGAGGACTCAGAGTTTAAGCGAGACGGGACAAGTTTGCTTTCAGAAATCTCAATTAAGCAAGAGGAAGCAGCTTCTGGTTGCCAGGTACAAGTTAAAACGATTGACGGCACTATTGAGACACTTACTATCCCTCCTGGCATTCAGCCTAATACCGTTTTGACGCTGC
>DATNQE010000508.1:0-2193 GCA_036702895.1 Trichocoleus sp.
GTGGAAACAATGAGCGGCCTGTCGGGCAGCACAAAGCCGTAGCGTTGGCGGTGGATCTGCTCGAAGTGCGATCGCATTTCTTCCACCCCTCCAAAATCCACCAGAATGGTTGAGTCGGTACCTTCATATTTCAGATGCACCTTGGGCAGTACCTGAATTTGATGGGTGGAGTCCAACGTTGATTCTGCAGCGCCTTCAATGCCCTGCTGGGCCAAATCAGCCCTGCCGCTGGCAGCCAATTGGACCAGGACGGCCTGCAAATCCTCCAGAGTAGCCGTGGTCAAAGGCGCTTCTACCGAGCGCTCATGCAGAGCGCGAATGTCGGCTAGGCCCATGCCGTAGGCCGAGAGTACTCCGGCGTAGGGGTGCAGAAAAATTTCTCGAATGCCCAGCGCATCGGCGATCAGGCAGGCGTGCTGGCCGCCCGCGCCGCCAAAGCAGCACAAGGCGTACTCGGTAACGTCATGACCGCGCTGCACCGAGATTTTTTTGATGGCGTTGGCCATTTTTTCGACTGCGATCGCAAGAAACCCCGCTGCTACCTGTTCTGGAGTGCGCGGGTCTCCGGTAGCCACCTGGATTTCTGTCGTCAGGTCAGCAAACTTTTGGCGAACGCTCTCGCTATCCAAGGGCAGATTTCCCTGCGGCCCAAATACAGGAGGGAAAAACTGAGGCTGGAGCTTGCCGACCATCACATTGCAGTCGGTAATCGCCAGCGGCCCGCCGTTGCGGTAGCAGGCTGGCCCAGGATAGGCTCCGGCGGACGCTGGCCCCACCCGGTAGCGCGACCCATCAAAGCTGAGGATTGACCCACCCCCTGCAGCCACCGTATGAATCGCCATCATCGGGGCTCGCAGCCGCACCCCGGCCACTTCCGTTTCAAAGGTGCGCTCGTAGGTAGCGCTGTCGTCGCCGTTATAGTGAGACACATCGGTCGAAGTGCCTCCCATGTCAAAGCCAATAATCTTGTGATACCCAGCGCTGCGGCTGGTTTGCACCGCACCGACTACGCCCCCCGCCGGTCCCGAAAGAATGCTGTCCTTACCCTGAAACAGTGCCGCGTCAGTAAGTCCGCCGTTTGACTGCATAAACATGAGGCGAGGGTGCATGCCTTCTGCCTTCTGCCCTCTGTCCTCTGCCTTCCCCTCTAGTTCTCCCGCCACGCGATCAACATACCGCCGCAAAATTGGTGATAAATACGCATCCACTACAGTGGTATCCCCCCGGCTCACCAGTTTGATGAGAGGACTGACCCGGTGAGACACAGAAATCTGAGCAAATCCGGCTTGCTCAGCGAGTTCGGCTATTTGTTGTTCGTGAGCGGGGTAGCGGTAGCCGTGCACCAGCACAATGGCACACGCTTGGATGCCTGAATCGTGGGCGGCTTTGAGTTCTGAGGCGATGCGCGCGGCTTCTGCGTCTGTGAGAGGAGTCAGCACGTCACCTTGAGCGCTGACCCGTTCATTGACCTCAATGACCTGCTCGTAGAGCATTTCCGGCAGCTCAATGCGGCGGGCAAAGATTTGAGGCCGATTTTGGTAGCCGATACGCAGGGCGTCTTTAAAGCCTGCGGTGATGACGAGTAAAGTGCGATCGCCCTTACGCTCCAACAGCGCATTGGTTGCGACCGTCGTTCCCATCTTGACCGCCTCAATGTGTTCAGCGGGAATAGGTGTGCCTGTCGGAACGCCCATCAGATCGCGAATACCCTGAAGTGGGGCATCCGCATAGCGGCTGGGGTTCTCTGAGAGCAGCTTGTGAACGACTAGCTGACCATCAGGGCGGCGGGCCACAATGTCGGTGAACGTACCGCCCCGATCAATCCAAAACTGCCAGCGGCGATCCGATTCCACAGAAGGGGGCATAGAGCGGCAAGGTGCGACACAACAAGTGCCCCCATTCTAATGGCCCAGCTCTAGGCGCCCGATGCCGAGACCTCAGCTCTGCTAGCTCGGCTGAAGAACCCTGCAAATCGGAGCAGGTATTTGGGCATTGCAGGCTCTGGCAATTATTGAGCTCCGCACCCCGCAGAAGATGTTTTTGTAGGGTGCGGAACACTGTTTGCTGCATTAAGCCGTCTGGGTATTTCCAGCAGATAGAGCTGGCGACTGAGTCTGCTGATTAGAAACTTTCAGCAGCTTAGGTAGAGGCTTGGTCAGGGCACTGAGCTCACCTAGCTGCCAACCCAAATCA
>DATNQE010000524.1:0-5285 GCA_036702895.1 Trichocoleus sp.
AAATTTGTTCATACAAGTTATCAGCGCTGTGGTTAGGGCGCACGGCGTGACAGCCCCTAGAGTGATGACATCTAAGCGACAATGATGGGCTGACGATTCTGGGGTTTTCGTGTTTGAAATTTCCCCTGCTGTTTTCTAACCGCTAGCGCGAGGGCCAGATGTTGATTCCCAAAGCCAAGCCGACGGTGCCGCCCACTCTTCTGGTAATGGGCTCCATCGCTTCGACCCAGCTAGGAGCTGCGATCGCAAAAGGGCTGTTCAACCAGATTAGCCCGATTGGCATGGTGAGCCTGCGAGTAGGCTTTGCTGCCCTGGTGCTGCTGCTGCTGTGGCGACCCCAGTGGCGTGGGCATCGGCCGTCTGACTATCGGTTGCTAATTCTGTTTGGGCTGTCTTTGGCAGCGATGAACGCCCTGTTTTACTACGCCATCTCCCGGATTCCCATTGGAGTTGCCGTGGCGCTAGAGTTTTCTGGGCCGCTGGCGGTAGCTCTAGTTCACTCGCGGCGACGGCTAGATATGGTGTGGGTGGCTCTGGCGGCAGCGGGCATTGGGCTGCTGGCTCCCACCGAGGGGTCAGCGCTTGATCCGACGGGGGTTATAGTAGCGCTGCTAGCGGGCGTGGGCTGGGGCGCCTACATGATTTTTTCTGTTCGTGTAGGTCGGACATTTCCAGGGGGCGACGGGCTGGCTCTGGCAATGGGAATTGGGGCCTTGGCGCTGCTGCCTTTGGGCATTGCAGCAGATGGCGTCACTCTGCTGCAGCCCCATCTGCTGGCGCTAGGGTTTGGCGTGTCGATGCTGTCGTCAGCCATTCCCTACTCCCTGGAACTGTCGGCGCTGCGGATCATGCCGCTCAACATCTTTGGGGTGCTGCTCAGCCTAGAGCCTGCGATCGCATCCCTGATTAGCCTAGTCGTGCTGGGAGAAACCCTGAGTCTGCGAATGGCGGTGGCGGTGGCGCTGGTCACCGCAGCTGCTGTCGGCGTGGCCCAAACCAAATCGCCAGACCCCACCAACTGAAGCCCCATCGTAGCCCCGCTGCAGTCCCATCAAAGCCCAATTAAAGTCATATGGGCAGGCCAATGGGACATTGTTACGAATCGGCAGATAGGCTCCGTCCCGTGGAACACTGGACAATAGGGATGCACTCTACTGCTGCCGATGAGTCTTTGTATTAACCCCCAATGTCCCCAACCGGATCATCCAGATAATGGCTTAAACCGCACCTGCCAGGCCTGCGGGTCGGACCTGCTGCTGCAGGGGCGCTACCGGGTAATGCGGTTAATTAGCAGCCAGAGCGGCTTTGGCAAAGTCTACGAAGCCTACGAAAGAAACATTCCTAAGATCCTCAAAGTTCTCAAGGAGTCCCACAACCAGAATTCCAAAGTGCTGGAACTTTTCCAGCGAGAGGCGACTGTGCTGAGTCGCCTGAACCATCCGGGCGTGCCGCAAGTGGGGCCAGACGGCTATTTTTCCTACTGCCCGCGCAATGGCGATCAGGTAAGTACGCAGCCGCTTCACTGCATTGTGATGGAAAAAATCGACGGCCCAAACCTAAAGCAGTGGATGGTGCAGCAGGGCAATCACACCATTGGTGAGCAGCAGGCTCTGCTGTGGCTGGCTCAGCTGGCCGACGTGCTGCACCTGGTGCATCAGCAAAACTACTTTCACCGCGACATTAAGCCAGAGAACATCATGCTGCGCTCCAGCGGGCAGCTAGTGCTGGTTGATTTTGGGGCGGCCCGGGAGATGACCGAAACCTACCTAGCGCACCTTGGAGCTAGCGGCATTACCACGGTCAGCTCTGCTGGCTACACCCCACCGGAGCAGGAGCAGGGCCAGGCAGTGCCTCAGTCTGACTTTTACGCCCTAGGGCGCACGATTATTTACCTGCTGACAGCCAAAACTCCCAGTGACCCCACTATCTACGACTCGTTTACCAACGCCTTTAATTGGCGTGCCTATGCGCCCCAGGTCTCCCCTAGCTTTGCTCAGCTCATTGACGATCTGATTGCGCCTAGAGCCATAGATCGGCCCCAAACTACTCAGGAAATTCTGCAGCGGCTAGCGGCAGTGCGCAACGCTCAACCCCACGCGCTGCGGAGCCGTGATGTCGAACCTTTGCCAGAAGCGGCTCATTGGCCCACGACAACCCTAGAGCCGCCTCAGGCGCTGCTGACTCAGCAGCAGAACCAGACCGTAGTGCGAAAGCCGCTGCCGTGGCGCTGGATTTTGCCAGGGCTGGCGGCTTTGGGGCTGCTGGTGGGAACGCCTGCTTTGTGGTGGGCTGGAGCGAGGCTGCGCGATCCGTCGGCTCCGGCTGCGGCCCAACGGGTACCGACAAAAACAGTGACGCTGGTGCGTAAGCTGGACCATGATGGGCCCATCAGAGCCATCCTTTTGGGGGAGGGGCAAACCCTAATCAGCGGCGGCGAAGATCGCCAAATCCGCATTTGGAACTTGGGGCAGGCAGCTCAGCCCAAGGTCTTGAGGGGGCATACGGGCGGAGTGAATACGCTGGCCCTCAGCCCCGACCAGCAGACCCTGTATAGTGCAGGGGCGGATCAGTCTATTCGATTTTGGGACGTCACTTCTGGGGCAGAGAAAAAAACTTTGCCTGCCGCCCACGATAGCCCCATTAATATGCTGGCGCTCAGCCCCAACGGCAAAATTTTGGCCAGTGCCGATAGTGAAGGGGTGGTCAAGCTGTGGAATGCCGAGACGGGTGACTCGCTAGGGCCCCTAGAGAGTCAGGACAGCCTGGTAAACCGGTTGGTTTTTGCCCGCAACGGCAAGTTTTTGGTAGGGGCAGGGCAGGCGTTGCAGCTGTGGGATTTGCAAACTAGGGCGGTCAAACGTCTTTTTGAGAGCCCTGGCTTTATCGATGCGATCGCAATTAGTGGCGACAATCAGGTGCTGATTAGCGCTGGCAATGATAAGACTACTCGCTTCTGGGATGCAAAGACAGGCGCGCAGCTAGACGTGGCTGTAGGGCATACCCAAACCATTAACGACCTCGTGTTTAGCGCCAACAGCCTCACCTTTGCTAGCGCTAGTGCCGACGGCACTGTGGGCATTTGGGATATGAACTCAAGAAAAATGGTGGGGCGCCTAGAAGGCTTTGACTCCGATATCTACCGCTACCTAGAGGGATCTGCCGGACAAATCATCACCACCGGGGGCACCGACAATACCGTTAAGATTTGGCAGGTAGAAGCGCCTTGATGTGCCTTAGGGGGCATTCACTGAGCCAGCAATGGCACCAGAACTGGAGTTAGCGAACTGGGGCTACTGGCTCAGCGCCCGGATAAAGCTTTGCAGCTCAGCTAGCAGCCCACCTTTGCGCCGCTTTGGCGGCGGTGCAGATTCTCCCTCTCCCTCTGCTGTCGCCTGGTCTCCCAGCAGAATTTGATCTAGCTCTTCGCCCGAGGGTTTCTGAGGCATTTCGCAGATCAGCTCATACTGAACGGAGCCCTCGGTTTCTCCGGTTTCTCGCCAGATCTGCCAGCGATCGGGGTAGCGCCGCAGCATCAGGGCACCCTCTAAAGGTCGCAAGTAGTAGACCGATTCTAGAGTGCTGAGAAACCGCTCTCGCAGCTGCCGGGCGGCGTAGCCGATGCCGACAATGGCGACATCCTCCAGGCGAGGATTGAGCATAATAACAGGGCGACCTGCTGCCTGATTACACATTTCCTCAACGGCAGCAACCTCGACTGAGGACGGCTCAACGAAGAGAAACGCTTCGTCATCGGGCTCGATCTGCCCTTTGAGTTCGCCAATCGCCCGCACGCTAAAGTCGGGATTGTCCCAATCGCGACGGGCCAGCGCGGCGGCTCCGGCATCGGGAAAATACACTTTAAAGGACAGGCCCATTTCCTGCAGCACCGGAATAAACTGCTGGGCAACCGGCATGGCTTTGAGTTCTGGGTAAACCAGTTCTATTAAGATGCGCGGCACGCCGTCTTGCAGAGCAACGCGAGTGGCCGCTCTGGCCTGTGCGATCGCATCTTCTAAACTCTCTGGTATGCCCGTTGGTCCGGTCATGGCCCTTCTCTACCCCACCTGCGAAACAGTCAGTTGACGCAGCGATCGATCGAGCACCTGCTTGAGCACCAGCGCCGTCCAATCGATGTCGGCCTCTGTCGTGTGCCGTCCTAACGTCAGGCGGATGCCGCATTTGGCAGCGCGATCGCTGTAGCCCATCGCTTTAAGGATTGGGCTAGGGGTTAGCTTACCACTGTGGCAGGCCGATCCGGCGCTGATGCCGATTCCAGCTAGGTTCATTTGCCGTACCAACGTTTTGCCGCTAACCATTTCGCCGTCGGCTGCGGTAATGCAGAAGCTGACGTGGTGCGGTAGACGCTGACGGCGATCGCCCGTTACGGCCAGCTCGGGCACGCCGTCTAGCTGCTCAAACAGGCGATCCCGTAAACTAATCAGGCGCAGTGTTTCGGTGGGCATTTCCTGAGCAGCCAGCTCTGCGGCTACCCCAAAACCAGCGACATTCGCCACCGCTTGAGTGCCCGACCGCAGCCGAAACTCCTGACCGCCCCCGCCCAGCAAGGGCTCTAGCTCAACGCCAGGCCGTACGTACAGCGCCCCAGCCCCTTGAGGTCCATAGAGCTTGTGGCTAGAGAGCGAGACCAGATCCACCGGCAGCGTCTGTACATCTATAGGCAGGCGACCGGCAACCTGCACAGCATCAGTATGAAATAGGGCGCCGTGGTCCTGAGCGATGCGGCCTAGGGTCTCAATTGACTGCAGCGTGCCGACTTCGCTCTGGCCGTAGATGACCGAAACCAGCACCGTGTTGTCACGCAGAGCGGCTCGCAGGCTGATGGGATCCACAAGGCCATCCCCGTCTACGGGTAGCCGCGTCACCTGCCAGCCTTCCTGCTCTAGGCGCTGGGCCGGCTGCTCAATGGCCGAGTGCTCGATGCTAGAAATAATGAGATGTTGAGGCTGGCGGTAGCGCCGCGCCACGCCCCAAATAGCCAGGTTGTCGGACTCAGTGCCCCCAGCGGTAAAGACAACGGCATCAATGGGGCTGTTGATTAGCCCTGCTACCTGCATCCGCGCCCGCTCCAAAACGGTGGCTGAACGATTGCCCCACTGGTGCAGGCTAGAGGGGTTACCCCACTGCTCAACCATCACCGTCTGCATCGCTGCGATCGCTTCTGGGCGAGGCGGTGTGGTGGCACTGTAGTCCAAATAAATTTGCATAACCGTTTCCCAACGCCGGGCGGGGTAGGACAGCCAAAGCAGGCTAGACCAATAAAGGCC
>DATNQE010000536.1:0-9529 GCA_036702895.1 Trichocoleus sp.
CAGCAGCAGCAGTACCCCAGCTAGGTTGAGATAAACCCCCAGCGCCACCAGGGTAAAAAACAGCAGCCACGGAGCCATGAGCGCTACCGACTGCAGCCACGCCAACAGGCCAATTTTGCCGTAGGGCCGGGCTCGGAGAAACCCGACGGTGAGAATTGCGATCGCAGCCAGCAGAATCAACCCGGTCACTACCATGGCGCTGTCTCTCTTCAAACTCGACAGGGGCCGCCAAATCGGCCCGGCTCAGGCAAACGCCGAACCTTTATAGATACTTTAGCGGAGTCCTGACGCTCTACCAGGTCAGCGAAGGGTGATTTGTCAGGTTTTAGGAGGCAGAAGAGGCCACTGCAGCAAGCGCCACCGCTATAGATCGAGGGGTATAGCCCATGGCAAACGCCCGCTCGCTGACAAGAGATACATCCGCAGGACGCAGCGCGGCCATAGGTACATCCCGCTGCGCGCAGCACTGCATCAACGCCTTTGGCAGATCAAATATCTCGGCCATCAGTAGGCCAAATTGGTAGCGATTGAGGCGTTCCTGGCCCCCTAAATGCAGCACACCCTGACCCTTCTCCACGGCCAGCAGCAGCCCTCTGGCCGCATCTTCAATATGAGCCGGGGTGCGATACTCATCAATAAAAAGCTGTATCGGCTGCCCCTGCCGCATTTGAGCGACAAAATCCTGCAAAAAGCAGTGGGCATTGGGCGTTGGCCCGCCAAACATCAGGGGCAGGCGGCAGACAACTCCACCGGGGTGAGCAGCCAGAAATCGCCTTTCCGCCTCCAGCTTCTGCCGTCCGTAGCGGTTCACTGGGTTGGGAGTGGCCTGCTCATCGTAGGGCGCAGCCGTTCCGTCAAATACCTGATCAGTTGACGTAAAAACAGCAGGAATGCCTGCCTTGGCACAGTGGTTAGCCAGCAGCTCAGTCGCGATCACGTTAATCTCATACGAGGCTTCTGGCGCCTCTTCGCAGCGATTGAGCTTAGACTGGGCAGCTGCATGGATGACAGCATCGGGCCGCAGCTCGTCTAAAAAAGTGCTTAGATCAGCAGGTTGGGTTAAATCTACTGGGTGCAGCGTCGCACCCGGAATTGCCAACGGCTGGCTGCAATACGTTCCGTGGACCTGCCAGGTAGACTGGGCAATTTGGCTCAGATGCCAACCCAGATAGCCGCTTGCTCCAGTAATTAGCAGAGTTTTCATAGGAATTGTGGCCTAGCAAATCTCCTCCTCAGCCAGATTAACTTGGGCAAAAGGGCGCAATCCTGCAAATACCGGCCCGGATGCAATTGTAGAAACTGGGTGAACGCGCTTAAATTGACCGAGAGCCCTTATTTTCCTGGGGTTCAGCAGGCGTTTTTGCCAGACCCCTTCCTGTTAACACTTTTCACGGCTATGACCTTTCCCCCCGAACCGCCAGGGCCAGCTACCCCTAATGGGGTGCCAGAGCCCCCACTTGAACCCCGCTCTGATGGCCGACTAGAAACCGAATCGCAGCCATCGAACCCGGGGGATGGAAGCCTGGGGGATGGAAGCCCGAGTTTGGGGACTGAGATTTCGCAGCCCGAAGCACCGTCAGAAACCCTACCCTCTGAGGGCCTACCGTCTATTCATTCGCAGCCCGATACGGCAGACCCCCAGGCGGGTGCAATTTTGCCTGCTAGCAGCGCCACTAAAAACGGCAACGGCAAAGCCCTGCGAGCAGCCCTGCTGCCGAAGCCGGCAGAGCCATCGTACGAGCTAGGGACTCCACCACGCGATTCGACTGCAAGCCTACAATCCATTTTGTCCCCCGCCCTGACCCTGACCCTGGTAGCGGTGGGCGTCATCCTGACCGGCATTACCCTCAACAGCTTTTGGCTCACCCTGGGGGGCTCTCTGGTAGCCGTGATTATTTCCTTCCGGCTAATCTGGCCCTCGCTTCAAGAAGTGCTGGTGGAGCTTTCGCCCCAGCAGCAGGCGCTGCTGGTAGCCCTGCCCAGCGCTGTTGCGGGCATTTTGGGCCTGATGCAAATTTCGGGCGCCAACGCGGCGATTTTGGCCTGGAGTAGAACCGTACGGTGGGATGCGATTGGGGCGCTGGGAGATTTCCTAGGCGCTATTGGCCAGATCTTTATTGCCTTCTTAGCGCTATACGTGGCCTGGCGGCAGTACGTTATCTCCCGCGACTTGACCACTCAGCAAAACCGCATTACTCAGCAGCAAACCATTGATGCTTATTTCCAGGGCATTTCTGACCTGGTGTTAGACGACGAGGGGCTGCTGGAAGACTGGCCCCAGGAGCGCATCATTGCCGAAGCCCGTACTGCCGCCATTTTGAGCAGTATCGATGCGCAGGGCAAGGCGAAAATTATTCGCTTTCTCTCCCGCTCTCGGCTGCTGACGCCGTTGAGACGTGATCTCAGACTGGGCCGCCCCATTCTCGATGGCAAAGGGGGCTACGAAGAGGATCGCCAGATGGGAACGCGGGTAATTGACATCGGCGCGATGCTGGCAGCGACCGACCTGGCCGACACTGATCTACGCTGGACTGACCTGAGCGATAGCAACCTAGTGCGGGCAAATTTGGCGGGTTGCGACCTTGTGAAAGCTAACTTGTCCCGCACAATTTTGTATCAGGCAATTTTGGCAGGCGCAGATTTGATGGGCGCTCGATTTTTCTACGGCAGTGTAGAAAATGCTTCCCCCCGCAGCCGCACTGAAGCCCCCAATTTCAGCACTGGCGCCAATACCGGAGCGGTAGTTGAGGGGGCCGACTTCTCAGGGGTGAAGCGAATGTCGGAAGAGCAGCGCCGCTACTGTTGCGCCTGGGGCGGCTCCGCTACCCGCATGACGATTCCGGGAGGATGTGATGACGTGCCCAATCAGTTGGAACGATAATGGTGGGCGACCCCTCATCGGCGTGAGACCACACCCGCATGGTCAGAAGCACCAAAATTTCTCGGTTGTCGTCTGTTCAGGACATCGATCCGGCAGCCGCGCAGGCCGGTAGCGCTAAGCGGTCAAAGCGCCGCCGAGGCCGCAAGGCTCAGCTGGAGGTGGTTCCTGAGCTGAGCCGCAAAGAGGAGCGCGCCCTCAAGCGGCAGGCCGACAAAGACCGGCGGGAGCTGGTTCAATACACCGTCTATACCCTATTTGCAGCGGCCCTGGCCGGGGTAGTAGTGTCGCTGCTGGTCAGTCCTAAGATTGGTGCGGGGGCGATGGTCGCCATTCTCTGCCTGGGCCTGTCGTTTCGCTACCCGCGTCAGGCGATTTTTGCTTTTATCATCTACCTGCCCTTTAGCGGTACCGTCACTTACGCCTTAGGCGGCAGCGGCATTTTGCAGCTGGCAAAGGACGCCATCTACATACCGGCCCTCATTGGGGTGATTCAGTTTTGCCGCAAGAATCAGCAGATATTCGTCATTCCGCCAGCGCTAAAACTGCCGCTGGGAATTTTGCTGACGATTCTCTCCATGACAATGCTGTTCGTCAATGTGCCTCAGCAGCTTTCAGCAGGCACCAGTGAATATCCCTTTCTGATTGGGATACTGGGCCTCAAGATTCTGCTGGGCTACCTGCCGCTCATTACCTGCGTTTACTACCTGATTCGCGATCGCGAAGATCTGTACTTCCTCCTGCGCATTCAGGTCGTGGTGATTCTGATTTGCTGCGCCCTAGGGCTGGTGCAGTACATGATGCTGCGAACGGGCATTTGTCGAGGCACTGTGGGAACTGGAGAAGCGCTTTTCAAAGCCTCCCTGGACGCCCGCTGCTTTGTCGGGGGTTCGCTACTGTACTCCCCCTCCCAGGGGCAAATCCGGCTGCCGGGCACCTTTGTGGCTCCGTGGCAGTGGGGCTGGTTTTTAATCTCCAGCGGGTTCTTCTGCTTCGGCACTACGTTTAGCGATCGCAACCCCCTGTGGCGGGCAATCGGCTTGGTTTCGCTCGTGGCAGTCTGCATCATGGCCGTGCTCTCGGGGCAGCGCATCGCCCTATTACTGGTGCCGGTAACCGTAGCAGGGCTGCTGGTGCTCACCGGGCAGATCGTCAACTTCAAGCGATTCATCCCCATTGGCATAGCGGCAGCCCTGATCGTGAGCATTCTGGTGGGGCAAAACCCGGCCTTGATTAGTGACCGCTGGTCCAGCTTTCAGGCTCGCTGGCAGGCCTCGCCGCCCCAGGAGTTTATCCAGGAACAGTTCGGTTGGGCGCTCAGTAAGCAGGAAGGCATTTTGGGCCGAGGTATCGGCCGGGCCACAAACTCCGCCCGTATGTTTGGCAAAGTGCAGCTGGTCGAGACTTACCACCCCAAGCTGCTGTTTGAGATCGGCCCGCTCGGGCTGCTGGCAACTCTGGCGCTTTACACCGTTTTGACCGTTGCCACCTTCCGGGCTTACCGCTCAGTCAAAGATCCTAACCTCAGGGGTTACGCTGCCTCCATGTGGGTGTTTGTGCTGTTTATCAGCTATTTCCCCTACTACTACCCGCTCGATGTTGACCCAGTGAACGTCTACTACTGGCTGGCAGCGGGTATTGTGATGAAGCTGCCGGCATTGGATCGTCAGGAGCGTTTCCGGCAGTCGGAAGTAGACCCCGGCAGGAAGCGCCGCCTGTCTAAGCGGGAGCTGAAGCAGCTCAAGGCGCAAGAAGCAGCCGCTACGTTTGATTAGCTTGAGGGGTTTAGGGTTCAGGGTTTAGGGTTAGGGGTTAGGGTTTAAGGTTTAGGGGGGAATGGGAAAGGTAGAGAGAGAGCAACGGCCCCTGCCTTGTACCCTGAACCTTGCACCCCCTACTCCTCCAGAAAACGCTGTGACCTGGCCCCTCCTATCTGTTGTCATTCCCACCTACCGCCGCGAGGCCGTGCTGCGGGACACGCTGAAGAGCGTTTTGCAGCAGGACTACCCTCATTTTGAGGTGATTGTGGTGGATCAACGCCCGACCCATGAGCCTGCGACTCAGGAGCTGCTGGAGCAGCTATCGGCAGCAGGCAAAATTAAGCTCTTTACGGTGGATTGGGCCAGTCTACCCGCTGCGCGCAACTATGCTATTGAGCGCTCGCACGGGGAGATTGTGGTCTTTATTGACGACGATGTGGAGCTGCCGCCCGGCTTTCTCCAGGCGCACGCCAAAAGCTACAGCCGTAGCGAGGTAGGTGCGATCGCAGGGCGCGTTTTCGACCGGATGAAGCTAGCCGACTCTGACGGGCAGACGATCGAAGACCTGCCGCCCGAAGCTATGGACCCGGGCATTGCCTGGTACTACATCGATCTGGTGCACACAGTTAAGCCTCAGCAGGTGCTCACCGCGCGGGGCTGCAATATGTCCTTTCGGCGCGATCTGTTTGACCGCTTTGGTCTGCGGTTTGATGAGCGGTTTCACGGCAGCGCGGTGCGCGAAGAGTCAGATTTCTGCCTGCACATTCGCCGCACCGGATTCATCATCTGGTACGACCCAGAGGCGCACCTCGTGCATTTGGGAGAGGAGACAGGCGGCTGCCACGATATCGGCACGCGCTCCCTGAGCTATCAGCTGAATTTTTATCACAACCATTTTCTGATGGCGCTCAAGAACCTCACCCCCCTGCAGGTGCTGCGGCTGGGGGCGCGGCTGTTTGACTGTCACGTGCTGGGCAACCCGCCCTGCTACAAAGATCGCAGTCTGACTAAAATCTTCTCTCGCAGCCTGTTTTATCTGCTGGGCCTGCTCTATGCGTGCTTCACCCTGGTAAAGACAGTAGGCAAGCGAGGACGGATCTATGGGACGCAGGCAGGGGGATAAGGCCCAGGAAACGACCAAAGCAGTTAGCTAAAGCGCTGTAGCAGCTTTCAAAAACACAGTCTCAATCAATTGAGCCAAACGGAATTAGCGATCTTGAGGCAAACTTAGGGGCAGCTTAAGGGGCAGTCTAAGGCAGAAGCAAATAGGGTCGATGAACTATGCGAGTGCTCGTCATTAGCCACACCTACATTGTTGATCTCAATTGCGAAAAGCTGCGGGCGCTGGCAGCGTCGGAAGATGTAGAGGTCACAGTGGTCGTCCCTAAACGGTGGCGACCAGGAGGCGTGCAAAACCGAATTATCGAGCCGAGTGCGATCGCAGATGGCCGCTTCCGCCGCGTGCCCGTCGCCAACTGGAGCGAAAACAACCAGGGGCTGCTGTGCTTCAAGCCCGATCTGGTCAAGCTGCTCAAAACCTTTCGGCCCCACGTTATTCAGGTGGAGCAGGGCAGCAAATCCCTGGCCTACGCCCAGGCCATTACGCTGAATCGACTGCTGCGGCTGGGTGGGAAGACCCTGTTTTTCACCTGGTGGAACCTGCCCTACAGCCTCAAGTTTCCAATATCGCTGCTAGAGCGCTACAACCTGCATCACACCGATGGTGTAGTAGTGGGCAACCAGGATGGCGCCGACATTTTGCGGCAGCGAAGCTACAGCGGACCCATTCGGGTGATGCCCCAGCTCGGCGTGGATGAGCGGCTGTTTCAGCCCCAGTTCCAGCCAGAACTGGCAAGGCAGCTAGGCTTTTTGCCAGAAGAGTTCGTGATTGGCTTTGTGGGCCGCTTTGTACCTGAAAAAGGGCTGCTGACGCTTTGGCAGGCGCTCGATAAATTGCGCCATTCCCCTCGCCCCTGGCGCTGTCTAATGCTGGGTCGGGGACCGCTTCAGGAGCAGCTAGAGCAGCAGGCCAAGGACTGGGGGCTGCAGGAGCGCATCACTTTTATCGAAAGCGTCCCCCACGACGAGGTGCCCCGCTACATCAACCTGATGCACACCCTGGTGCTGCCCTCAGAAACCACCTACCAGTTCAAAACCCTGACTGCGGCTGGCTGGAAGGAGCAGTTCGGCCATGTGCTGATCGAGGCCATGGCCTGCGGCGTGCCCGTTATCGGCTCTGACTCTGGTGAAATTCCCCACGTCATTGGCGAGGCAGGGCTAGTTTTCCCAGAGGGGAATGCTGGGGCGCTGGCAGACTGCCTGCGCACTCTTATGGAACAGCCTGAGACCCATGCGACCTTGGCCCAGAAGGGACTGGATCGAGCCTTGACTCACTACACCAACCGAGCTCTGGCGCAGCAGCTTTTGGACTTCTATCAGGAATTGATGCAAAACCCTCAGCGAGGTTCAGGGGCAGCATGACTTCTCTGCGCGTGCTGCAAATTATCCCCTCCATCTCCCTGGTCTACGGCGGTCCCAGCCAGATGGTGCGAGGGCTCTCAGCAGGGCTGGCACAAGCAGGAGCCGACGTTACCGTTCTCACCACCGACTCTAACGGCGATGCTGGGCAGCCTCCGCTGGATGTGCCGCTCAATCAGAACCTGCCGGAAGACGGCTACACCTTGCGCTACTGCCGCTGCGCCCCCTTTCGCCGCTATAAGTTCTCCCTGCCATTGCTGCATTGGCTGGCCCAAAACGCCCGCAGCTACGACATTGCTCACATTCACGCGCTGTTTTCGCCCGTTAGCACTGCCGCTGCGACGGTAGCCCGCTGGCGCGGCCTGCCCTATATCCTGCGGCCCCTAGGCACGCTCGACCCGGCGGACCTGCGCAAAAAGCGTCACTTCAAGCGGCTCTACGGCAGGCTGCTGGAGCGCCCCAACTTGATCGGAGCCGCCGCACTGCACTTCACCAGCCGCCAAGAAGCTGAAGTCTCCTACCGCTTTGGGGCAAAAACGCCAGATTTGGTCATTCCTCTAGGGGTGAACCCCGCGCCATCGCTTGCTATGGCAGAAGCTGATGCCGTTTGTCGTCAATTGCAAATTCCCAACGACCGTCCCCGGCTGCTCTACCTATCACGGCTCGACCCCAAAAAGGGGCTTGATCTGCTAATTCCAGCCCTGGAGCAGCTAGCTCAGGCAAACATGTCCTTTCATCTAGTGCTAGCCGGAGCGAACCCGCAAGATCCGGCCTATGAGCAGCAGGTGCGCGATCGCATTTCTGCCTCGCCCTTGAGATCGCGCACCACCCTCACAGGCTTTGTCACCGGCCAGACCAAAGCAGCCCTGCTGCAAACCGCTGACTGCTTCGTGCTGCCTTCCTACTACGAGAACTTCGGCATTGCCGTAGCTGAAGCTATGCTGGCGGGGCTGCCCGTGGTCATTTCCAAAGGGGTTTACATCTGGGAAGACGTTGAGCGCAGCGGGTCGGGTTGGGTCTGTGACCTGACGGTTGAGAGCCTAGCAGCCCAACTCAAAGCCGCCCTGACCAATGTTGACCAGCGGCGGGTTAGGGGGTCACATGCCAGGCGATTTGCGGCGGAAAACTATGGGTGGGGTGCGATCGCACAGCAGACCCTGGCAGCCTACCAAGCTCTGCTGTCTCACTCCAGCTAGCGGTTCACCTTACCAGAGCCAAGGAATTAACCGCACGCTGCGCTGCTGGTACGCCTCAAAATCGGAGTATTTTGCAGCCATTGCCTGCTCCTTCTGGCTAATCCGCTGAAGGTACAGCAGCGCTATCAGAGCAGGGATCACAAAAGCCCATACCGACCCTGCCACCACGCTAAAACTGAGGTAGCGCATCAGGTCACCTAAATAGTTGACATGCCGCACCGACCGCCAGATGCCGTCACTGACTAGGCCAACCCCAAGCTCTTTGGCCGTCATCTTCTGCACATCGGCGCTGGTGTTAATCAGGCTGCCAAAGCTGTAGAGCGGTAGGGCCACAGCCACAGCCCCTAGAGAAATCGGCTGCGAATTAGTAAAGGCCAAGTATCCGGGCAGCGTATACAGACCCCCTACAAACAGCAAAACAGCGACAAATCCCGCTACGTTCACAGGTTCTGTAAAAATATACCGCCGCCGCTGGGGAAAGAGCCACTGCTCCCCTAGCCACCAGAGGCAGTAGCCAACATGCAAACTGACATAAATCACCTGCCTGTAAGACTCCAGACCGTAAACCCAGGCCAAAGCCAACAGCAGCAGCACCGTGAGGGCTTTAGCTACATTGATAGCCATGAGCTGAGTCGCCCAGGGCCGATGAGAACCTCGGTTAGAACCTGCCCCGGAATCGGCAGGAATACCGGGATCAAAAGGAATATCAGAAGGGGCAGCAGGCTGCATAGGAATGACGCATTAAGTGAGCCGACACATCAATTGTTACAGGCTTTTAGCGGTTCGGTCTGGCCCTTGTTATGGCCCTAGGAAAGCTGCTTTAGCGAAAATTTACCTTTACAATAGTCACCCATACACGTATCCCGCTCTTCTGAAGGCATTTGTAGCAGGAAATGGCCGAAGATCAGTTCAGCTTATTCGATCCGGGTAGCATCGCGCCTGAGCCTACATCAGACCCTGGCACCTACGACAAAATTCCCGACACGGCGACCATTCCCATTCCCCCCGGCACCTATGCCGATCTGGGCGCACTCGGCGAACACTGCAGCCGCTGCTACCGCTGCGATCTCGGCCATACCCGTACCCATGTCGTCGTTAGCCGAGGCAACCCTGCCGCTAACATCATGATTGTCGGAGAAGGCCCCGGTCAGCAGGAGGACGAACAGGGATTGCCCTTTGTGGGTAAGTCAGGCCAGCTTTTGGAGAAAATTCTGGGA
>DATNQE010000541.1:0-3740 GCA_036702895.1 Trichocoleus sp.
AAGCAGCAGCACAGTCGGTTGGTCTGCCTCTGTATCGGTACCTTGGGGGTCCCCTCGCGAACGTGCTGCCGGTGCCGCTGATGAACGTGATTAACGGCGGTGCTCACGCAGACAATAACGTGGACATCCAGGAATTCATGATTGTACCCATCGGCGCTCCCACGTTCCGGGAGGCGTTGCGTTGGGGCGCGGAGGTGTTTGCTAGCCTGAGCAAGATTCTCAAAGAGAAGGGCCAGCTGACGGGTGTGGGCGATGAGGGTGGCTATGCCCCTAACCTCGGCTCTAACCAAGAAGCTTTGGACATCTTGATTGCGGCTATCGAGAAAGCTGGTTACAAGCCAGGGGAGCAGGTTTCTCTAGCGTTGGATGTGGCCGCTAGCGAATTTTATAGGGACGGTCAATACACCTATGACGGCACGGCTCATTCGCCCGCTGAACTCATTGACTACTTGGCAGGTCTGGTGAGCCAGTATCCCATTCTCTCGATTGAAGATGGTCTTCATGAGGAGGATTGGGGCAGCTGGAAGGCGCTGACTGACAGGCTGGGCGGTCAAGTGCAGCTGGTGGGGGATGACCTTTTTGTCACCAACCCTACCCGTCTGCAAAAAGGTATTGAGCAGGGCGTGGGTAACTCTATCTTGATCAAGCTGAACCAAATCGGCTCTCTCAGCGAAACTCTGACGACGGTAGACTTAGCGACCCGCAAGAGCTATACCTCGATCATTAGTCACCGCTCCGGCGAGACTGAGGATACGACCATTGCTGATTTGGCGGTAGCAACTCGTTCGGGACAGATCAAGACAGGTTCCCTTTCGCGCAGTGAGCGCCTAGCCAAGTACAATCGGCTGCTGCGGATTGAGGATGAGCTAGGTGAGCAGGCAGTTTATGCCGGGACCATCGGCATGGGGCCAGGCCAGCGTTAGAAAGTGCCTTGGATTCCTGAAGCTTTCTGCTATTAGGCACAAAGCTTGTTGAGTAGAAGCTGCTTTAGTAAGTAAGGCGTCCACTTAGGGCGCCTTTTTGTTTCAGGTTAAATTGAGCACACTTGATCCGGCAGGCCCGAGGAAACTAGCGTTATAGAAAGTACGACTACATATCTATAGCTCTCGTAAACGATGCATCCTAGGAAATGCCTTGGAGTGGTGGACGAGGACTGTGGATAATGGGCTTTAACGGGAGGTCGCCGGGATGGAGAGGAAGAGAGAACTTAGATTATTACGGCGTAGATGGTGCCGACAGCTTATGAGAGGTTGCTTGGGGGTCCTCGCTTTTGCGCCGCTGCTGGCAGGCGTTGCTCAATCCGCCCCGCTGCCGTTTTCCCCGGTGATGGCACAGACCGCCGATGCCCTTAAAAACCGCATCATTATCAACGCGCCCATTATTATTCCATACCCGACTACACCGGCAAGGGAGCGGGTGCGGGTTCAGTTTGTTGCCCAAGGGGATGAGTGGGCGGCAGTTTATCTGGACGATCGACTGCTGTATCAGCCGACTAACTTCAATCGGCGGCAGGAGTTTCGGATAAATCAGGGGGCTTACCGGTTGGTCATCACAGGCGTGAGCCGATTCGACGTTTGGGCTAGTGGCTATCTAGATGTTGGGCGGGACGACTCTAACGTGGTGGTGGTAACGTTCTCTAAAAATGGCGGCGTTAGCGTAGGCGGTGATCCCTATGCCTGGATTCCGGATGTGCCGTAGGGGACAGCCGATTCGCTATGCTGTTGCCACGCAGCGCTTAGGTCGTCCATGGCTCTCGGTCCCTACGATTGGATAGAAAAATCTTTAAGTACCCTACATCGGGCTGACTGGTACCGCTCGGTGCAGCCCCTAGAGGGGATGGCTGGGCCAGTCATGGAGCACGATGGTCGGCAGCTGATTAACTTCGCCAGCAACGACTACTTGGGGCTGGCAGGGGATCCAAGGCTAGCGAAGGCGGCTATTGAAGCAATTGAGACGTACGGCACGGGCAGCACAGGATCGCGGCTGCTGAGCGGCCATCGACGGGTGCATCGGCAGTTGGAAGAGGCTATTGCTGCCTTAAAACAAACCGAGGATGCCATAGTCTTTAGCTCTGGCTACCTGGCTAATATCGGTACTATCAGCGCCTTGGTGGGCTCCCGTGATCTGGTACTCTCTGACCAGTACAACCACTCCAGCTTAAAAAACGGGGCTCGCATGAGTGGAGCTACCGTCGCGCACTATGGGCACTGCGACAGGAAGGATCTACAGCAGCAGCTTGAGGCACTGCGATCGCACCACCGCCGCTGCCTCATTCTCACCGATAGCGTTTTTAGCATGGACGGCGATCTTTGCCCCCTGCCGGAAATTCTGGACCTAGCAGAGCAATTCGACAGCATGGTGCTGGTGGATGAAGCTCACGGCACCGGAGTTTTGGGGGCGCAGGGTGCAGGGGGCGTCGAGCACTTTGGCTGTAGCGGTCGGCCTCTGGTGCAAATGGGCACGCTCAGCAAGGCTTTGGGCAGTCTGGGTGGTTACGTAGCGGGTTCTTCAATGCTGGTGGACTATTTAAGGAACCGAGCGGCTAGCTGGATTTACACGACAGGCTTGAGTCCGGCGGATGCGGCGGCGGCGCTAGGTGCGATCGCAATCCTTAACAGTGAGCCCGAAAGACGCCAGCACCTTTGGGAAAACGTCACCTACCTCAAAAGCAAGCTCAAAGCCCTGTTCCCTCCTGACAACACCTCCCTTGGCATTCGCCTGCTGCCCTCCGAGTCGCCCATTCTTTGTTTGGAACTGCCCGATGCCGCTAGCACGGTTGCTCAAGGTAAGCGCTTACAGGCGCAGGGTTTGTTTGTTTCAGCAGTACGACCGCCTACCACGCCGACAAGCCGCCTGCGGGTGACGCTGATGGCAACTCATCAGCGTCACCACTTAGACAGACTGGTGCAAGGCTTAGCGGAGCTTGGGAAGGTATCTGCTGCATAGCGCTTGCAGCGTAGGCCTCAACTGGGATTGGTAGAGGCGCGGCCCCTGCGTCCGATGCAGCATTGGCGTAAGCAGAATTGGTATAAACAGGAATCCTCGGTCTGAGTTCCTTTTGATAGAAGCTTAGTCCTCTGGCAAAACCCACTTGGGCGGCTCTGTAGCGCGCGCCATCATCTTCTTGCGAACAGCCTCATCAGCAATCTCCAGCATCTTGTCGAGCGGCGTATCGTCGATGAACTTGGTTGCTTCTTCGGTGTACTTCAAGTTAGGGCACTCGTTGCCCAAGACACAACCGTTAACGCAGTCTACAGCGCAAGTCACTTCCACAATTAATATCCTCTCTTACCCGTTTACAGGCTTTCAGCCCAAGAACCTAAACGAACAGCCTGAATAGAAGATGTGGGCTGCGCTGGCGGACTGAAAACACAAACTTTTTGGATTCTAACAATTTGCCAAGGGGGCTCTGTTCTCTCTGGGTACCTCAGCAATCTCTGCTTATCAGCAGTGGTCAAACCCGCAATAAAAAAGCGCCCCCAGCAGGGAGCGCTTTTTCTTAAGCTAGGGATTCAATTGCTTGAACCTCAGCGGTAACGGAATTAACCGTTGATGACAGGAGCGGTCAGAGCGACAGGCGCAGCCTCACCAGCAGCCAGGTCAAGGGGGAAGTTGTGAGCATTACGCTCGTGCATCACTTCCATACCGAGGTTGGCGCGGTTAATCACGTCAGCCCAGGTGCCAATCACACGACCCTGAGAGTCGAGGACAGACTGGTTGAAGTTGAAGCCGTTCAGGTT
>DATNQE010000544.1:0-2330 GCA_036702895.1 Trichocoleus sp.
CGAGGCTTTCGACGAAGTTGATACTTACAGCTCATCTCGCCCAAACGATGCCTATCTCAAACGGTTGCTAAGCAGCGATTATTTCATCGCACTTGCAGCGTTAAAAAATGGATCGGTAGTCGGGGGTCTCGCCGCTTACGAACTTCTGAAGTTTGAGCAGGAGCGTAGTGAAATTTATATTTACGATTTGGCTGTTGCGGCAGCACATCGACGCGAAGGCATTGCTACTGCATTAATCCAGGAATTAAAGAAGATTGCTGTAGCACGAGCAGCCTATGTTATTTTCGTGCAGGCGGATATTGGGGATGATCCTGCGTTAGCACTATACACGAAGTTTGGGGCACGCGAAGATGTGCTTCATTTCGATATTGCTGTTACGGTCAGCGATGACGATGCATAACAACCGCGATGCACCGTAACTTTGGAGTAAGCTAGCTAGTACCTGGAGTCGTCTGAGTCCGGTAATCGCAAACGTTATATACCTGGTTTAGTGCGATCGCAATTCTCGGTTGCGCTTTCTGCGTCAACCCAACATCACAGCAATCCGGTAAAACAAGAAGCAGCCATTTTCCTTGTAGCTGAGCTGTGATTCTAGAAGTTGCCATCTTGGACGTTAAGCCTGGCTTAGCTGAGGAATTTGAAAGCGCTTTCAAAACGGCCTCAACCATTATTACCTCCATGCCGGGCTACAGCTCCCACGAGCTTCAGCGCTGTGTTGAAACAGCGAATCGATACATTTTGCTAGTGCGCTGGCAGCGGCTAGAAGACCACACCGTAGGATTTCGGCAGTCACCGGAGTATCAGGAGTGGCGGGCGCTGCTGCATCACTTCTACGAGCCATTTCCTACAGTTGAGCATTACGAACTGGTCTTTTCTGCCCCCAGCGCAGAGTAGATTCTTGCGGTCTTAGGAATTACCTTCTAGCAGCGCGGTAAAGGCTTTGTGCTCCCTATCGCTGCCGACCACCAAAATGCGATCGCCCAACTCCAGCACAGCCTCCCCAGTGGGATACCGATAGAGCGCTTTGTCATGCTCAATCGCCATCACCGTGGCTCCAGTTAGCTGCCGCACCTCCGCCTGAGCCAGCGTTAGCCCCCGCAGCGGGGAGTCTGCCTGCACCACATACCAGCGCCGCAGCAGCCCTTCCAGATCGGCCTCTAGGTTAGCCGCGCCCCAATACTCAGCCCGCTCCGGCAAGATATCCCGGTACCGGCCGCTGCGGTAGCGATGCACCATCTGCTGCACGTCAAAGGCAGGGTCGCCCAGATTCAGCAGCATATGTGCGCCCATCTCCAGCGCTGCCTCAAACTCGGGCTGCACGACCTCCTGGGCCCCTAGCTGATACAGCGAATCGATCTCGCTGTTGACGTGAGCCCGCGCCGTCACGTCTAGGTTGGGGGCAATGCTTACGACCCGCTTGAGGGTGAGCCGCGTCGCCATGGGGTCGGGCAGGGTGATTGCCATCGCCTTGGCCTGCCGGAGGTTGGCTTTTTCGAGAACCAGGTTGCTCGAGGCATCGCCAAAGAGGTAGGGGATGTTGCGATCGCGCAGCGTTTGCAGAGCCGCTTCGTTGTTGTCGATTACCAAAATGGGGTACCCCTGGAAGTACAGCATCCGCACCAAGGTTTGCCCAACTCGACCATAGCCCGCCACCACAACGTGGTTGATCAGTTTTTCCTCATCTCCAACTAGGAAGGATGGCCGATTAGACTGCAGCAGCCTATCCATCAGCGGCCACTGCTCTAGCCAGGTAATCCAGTGGGGAATGGACTTCAAAATGAATGGAGTAATCAGCAGCGTAATAGCGGTTGTGCCCACCGTAAGGCCGTACAGCTCGCTTGGAAATAATCCCTGGGTCTGCGCCACGCCCGACAGGACAAACGAAAACTCCCCGATTTGATTGAGTCCCAGCCCAACCGTCAGCGCCGTTTTGAGCGGATAGCCAAACAGGCCGACAATAGCAGTCACAATTGCCGCTTTGCCCACCATTGAAATAGCCACCAATCCTATCAGCGCCCACACATTTGCAAACAGGAAGGTGGGATTGATCAGCAGGCCGATGGAGACAAAAAACAGCGTGGCAAACACATCGCGCATGGGCAAAATGCGGTCGAGGGCGTGGTCGGCATATTCCACGTTGGAGATCATCAGCCCCGCGACAAATGCCCCCATTGCAATGCCCAGGCCCAGACTGTAGGCCACCAGAGCAATCCCCAGGCACAACACCAAAATCCCCAGCAAAAACAGCTCCTGGGAGCCGCTTTGGGCCATTCCGCGCACCAGCCAGGGAATGATCCAGCGCCCCGCCAAAAAGGCCACCGCCAGAAACT
>DATNQE010000549.1:0-2412 GCA_036702895.1 Trichocoleus sp.
CTCCACCAGTGAAATATTCTCCGACACCGTCAACACAGGCACCTATATTTTGGAGCCGGAAGTGTTGCACTACCTGCCTGAAAATCAGGAATCAGACTTCTCAAAGGACTTGTTTCCCCTGCTATTGAAGAAGGGGGAACCCATGTTCGGCTACGTCGCTGAGGGTTATTGGTGCGATGTCGGTCACCTGGAGGCGTACCGAGAAGCTCAGTACGACGCGCTGAACGGCAAGGTGCATCTCGATCTGGCCTACCCTGAAAAGTCCAGTGGTGTGTGGGTAGGCCAGAGCACCTACATCGACCCTTCTGCCGTCCTACAGCCACCCGTGCTTATTGGTAATAACTGTCGCATTGGGGCGCGCGTCACCCTCGAACCAGGCACCGTCATTGGCGACAACGTCACCATTGGCAGCGATGCTACCCTCAAGCGCCCCATTCTGTGGAACGGCGTTATTATCGGCGACGAAGTTAACCTCCGGGCCTGCACCATTTCCCGAGGCGTGCGGGTTGATCGCCGAGCGCAAGTTCTCGAAGGGGCGGTGGTTGGGCCGCTCTCCAATATCGGCGAAGAAGCCCAAATTAGCTCTGGCGTGCGCATCTGGCCCAACAAGCAAATTGAGTCCGGGGCTACACTCAACATCAATCTAATTTGGGGCAACACCGCTCAGCGCAATCTATTTGGCCAGCGCGGTGTTACTGGGCTAGCTAACGTTGATATCACCCCTGAGTTTGCCGTTAAGCTAGGAGCCGCCTATGGCTCGACCCTCAAGCCAGGCTCCCACGTCACTGTCTCTCGTGACCAGCGCAGCATCTCTCGCATGGTGTCTCGCTCCCTAATCGCCGGACTGATGTCTGTAGGCATCAACGTGCGCAACCTGGAGGCAACGGCAATTCCAGTAGCCCGTACGGTACTGGCCAATCTCAAAGTGTCGGGGGGCATTCACGTCCGGCTTCACCCCGATCGCGCTAACCACATCCTGATTGAATTTTTCGATGAGCACGGCATCGACATTGCCAAGGGTAAGGAGAAGAAAATTGAGGGAGCTTACTTTAAAGAAGACCTCCGGCGAGCGCCTGTCGACGAAATCGGCACCGTTTCGTATCCGACTCGTCTAGTCGATACCTACGCTACGGCCTTTGAGCGCTATCTCAATGTTGGAGCCGTGCGCCATAGCAAAGCCAAGGTTGTGATCGACTACGCCTACGCTGTCTCTGGGGCCGTGCTGCCCGAACTATTGGCAAAGTTTGGCTGCGATGCCGTGGTGCTCAACGCCAGTTTGCGTCAAGCAGCGCCGTCAGCGGCCGAACGGGAGGTGATGCTGGGGCAGCTAGGGCAGGTAGTGCAAGCTCTGCGAGCCACGTTTGGAGCGCAGGTATCTGCTAACGGAGAGCAAATGGTGCTTGTAGATGAGGTCGGCAGCGCCATCCGGGGTGAAACGTTAACCGCACTGATGACGCACATGGTGCTGACGACCCAGCCTCGAGGAACGGTCGTTGTCCCCGTCCACGCCACTGGAGCCATTGAGCACATTGCTCGGCGTCACGGCGGGCAGGTGATTCGCACTAAGTCTAACCCCACAGCGCTGATGGCAGCCTGTCAAACCAACCCGAACGTCGTGCTGGGCGGCAGTGGCGATATGGGCTTCATTTTCCCGCAGCTCCATCCCGGCTTCGATGCCATGTTCTGCATTGCTAAACTGATTGAAATCCTCACTGTACAGGAACGCTCCCTAGGACAGCTTTGGTCAGAGCTGCCCCGCGTCTCCCACCGGCACCAGACCCTGCGATGCCCTTGGACTGTAAAGGGCGCGCTGATGCGCTATCTAGTTGAGAGCCATCCACAAGACAGTTTGGAGCTCATTGATGGGGTGAAGGTGCTGGGCGACAACCCGGGGGACTGGGTGCTGATTTTGCCCGACGCTGGAGAGCCACTAGTGCACGTTTTTGTAAACAGTGAAAGCCGCGCCTGGATGGACGAAAAGCTGCGGGAGTACCAAGTCCAGGTGCAGACGTTTATCGAGAAGGAACAGGGTATGAAGGAGGCTATGGTATGAACAGCTGCATTTTGATGGCAGATATTATTCAGGCACCCCAGCTACGCTACACCTCAGACAACCAAACGCCCGTTGCCGAGTTTGTGGTGCAGTTTCCAGGGGCGCGGCCAGAAGATGCGCCCTCCCAGCTTAAGGTTGTGGGCTGGGGCAATCTGGCACAGGAGATTCAGGAAAGCTACCACGAGGGGGACCGCGTGCTGCTCGAAGGCCGCTTGGGCATGAACACCGTGGAGCGCCCCGAGGGATTCAAGGAGAAGCGAGCTGAGATGACGGTGCAGCGCATTCACCGATTGAGTGCTCTGGGGGCTCTAGTGATGCCGCCAGGCGCCCCTTCTCCAACGCTGACCGCAGCTCCAGCC
>DATNQE010000581.1:0-11936 GCA_036702895.1 Trichocoleus sp.
AGACCAGGACTATATTTTTGAGCGCTTTGCCCGCGTGTCCCACCGCTACCGCCGATCTGAGGGGGCAGGGCTAGGGCTGGCCATCGTCAAGACCATTGCCGAAGCCCACGGCGGCACGGTGGAGTTGGTGAGCCAGCTGGGGGTAGGGTCTACGTTTACGGTAATGATTCCAGTAGATCCTGTTTGAAGGGATTGGGGCAGGATTTGAGGGCTTAGGACTTGAGCACTTGGTCGAGCAGGTCTCGGGCAGGCTGGGCTTTGTCTAGAGCACTCTGGTAGTCGTCGTAGCAGCGCACCAGCTTAGACAGGCCATTAACACCCGACTTGAGGCGCTCCAGGTCTTCTCCAGAGAGCAGCTCGCCATCGAGCATCCGCACCAAAAGCGGCTTGATATCGCCAACATCTTGGCGGGCTTTCTGCAGTTTCTCCACAGCGCTCAACAATGACTTGAGCGCACTAAAAAGATCGTCAATGCCTTCTGCATCGGTCGCAAGCTGAGGCGCCGCTTCAGCAGAGGCCGGGGAATCGGTTTCAGGAGAGCGCTCGGCAGATCGGGGGGCAGGGCTAGGGGCAGGGCTGGCTTTGGTCGCTGGCATGGGATGTCGTCTCGGTGCGTTTTTTCTACAGGCTTTCCTGTGGATTTACCTAGTGTAGGAGATTTGCCAGAGATAGGCGTTTGACCTCTGGGCAGACTAGAAAGAAGGCGGACCTGCCTGAAACAAGCCTGCTTGAGATGCAGAGAGAGTACCGCTCAACACAGGAGCGTTGACAGCCGTCTTTAAAGCCGATTTCCCAAAAGCCAATTTCCCACGGGCAGGATGCAGAACCGCGAACGGAAAGCGCTAAACTATCCATTTTGTTGGGCGAGTCATTAGCTATGGCTGCAAAAGGTCAAGTTGAAATCAGAGTTAAATTTACCGGCGTTCCGTTGGCGGCCCATGACTCTCGCGGTTTTACGAAGCTAGAGGTGTTTTGTGATGGCTATGTGGTTTTGGCCAACGTCAAAACCAAGACCTACCAGCGCTTTTTGAGCAGTATGCGAGACTACGTTGATGGCTGGGAAGGTGCCATCAGCGGCAAGCTGCACCACATTCAAGGCCACCAGCTTGTCCTATCCAACGCTGGGCTGCAGTGCTACGAGAAGAAGGTGAAGACAGCAAGTTCTTCTGACTCCTGGGGCTAGCGGCAGCAGCCAGGTTCACGGCTAGCCAAGGAGCTTCTAATTCAAGAAACATTTGTATCCCTTTACACTATTTTCATGGCTGATGTTGTCTAGCAAACATGCCTCGCTTGGGGAGTGGGTGCTAGATTCTAGGGGCATTGCGGTTCGTTGTTGAAAAGTGCATTCATGCCCTTACCCAAACGCCGATTTCTTAGGTCGATTTCTCAGAAATGAGTCCTTAGAAATGAGTCCTTAGAAGCATCCCTGCGCTTTGTCGCAGGACCTTAGAGCGCTGCGCCCTGACAGCCTGCTTAAAGCTTTTTGATCTCCTAAAAGGTTTCCTCAGTCGGCTTAGCCCGCAGCTGAGGTGCCGTGTGCGCGATCGCACAGTCCCAATCCTGTTTGGGATGTTTTGTCGCGCCCGTACTGTCATGCCCTTTTATTGCTAGCCCTCATCCTATGTCTATGACCCTCACCGCTAACGAGACTGCGATCGCACTCAATGCAGCCCTAGTGCCCCCCGGAGCCATTGCCCTCAGCACGCCCTACCTGCAAACCTTTGACAGCTTGGCAAACACCGGCACCAACCTAGCCTGGACCGACAGCCAAACTCTCGAAGGCTGGTACGCCAGCCGGACCACCTACAGCAGCGGCACCGGCTCCTCCAACACAGGGGCGCTCTATAGCTTTGGCGCCAGCAATGGCGCTGAGCGGGCGCTAGGTTCAGTCGCCTCGGGCTCAACCGGGACAGTTGTCTACGGGGTGCGGTTTTTTAACGACGCTGACGAGACGCTGACCTCTCTATTTCTGAGCTACATCGGGGAGCAGTGGCGCAATGGCGGCAACACCACACAGCACCAGCTCGACTTTGCCTACCAGGTGGGGGCAACAGGCCTAACCAGCGGCACTTGGGTGAACTTTGACCCGCTGGATTTTGTTGGCCCCATTGCCAGCAGCACCGCCGGAGCCCTAGACGGCAACGCCAGCGCCAACCGGGTTAGCCTGTCGGGTACGGTCAGCGGCTTTACCCTGGCCCCAGGCGAAGAGATCTGGTTCCGCTGGTCTGACATTGACAATGCAGGGGCCGACCACGGGCTGGCCATTGACAATTTCCAGGTAACCAGGGCCGCCGCCGCGAGCATTGTTCTCCAGGAATCGGGCGGCAGCACAGAGGTTAACGAGGCAGGCGAAACCACCGATACCTATACCCTAGCCCTGCAAACCACACCGACAGCTCCAGTGAGGATTGAGATCGCAGCCCCCGACGGCCAAACCCTGCTCAGCAAAGACGGCATCGGCTTCGCCTCCACCCTAACCGTCGAGCTGACCGACACCACACCTCAAACCATCACCGTCAAGGCAGTCAACGATACGACGGTAGAAGGTTCCCCCCACGGCGGCGTCATTACCCACAGCGTCACTAGCGCCGACGCCAGCTACAGCGGTCTCGTCGTTCCCAACGTCAACGTCAGCATTTTGGACAATGACGTTGCCATCAGCGTCAGCAGGATTAGCGAGATTCAGGGCAGCGGCCTAACAGCCAACGGCCTTGGCGAAACCAGAACCATTGAAGGAGTTGTCGTCGGTGCTTTCCTCGGCGGCTCTGGCCTGAGCGGCTTCTACGTTCAGGAGGAAGATGCCGACTGGGACAACGATGACAGCACGTCAGAAGGCATCTTTGTCTTTGACCCCACCGGCCTGTTCTCGGGCACGGTCGGTGACAAAGTTCGGGTCACCGGGCTTGTGGGTGAATTCACCACTAGCGCCACCGGCATCACCGGCAGCACCATCAACAGCAGCCTGACCCAGCTTTCTTTGGCCAACACCGTGGCCACCCGCAGCGTGGCTAACCTGGGGGCCAGCACCCTCCCCAGCGTCACCAACGTCACCCTGCCCGTGGCCGATGCCTCGGTGCTAGAGCGCTACGAGGGCATGCTGGTCAACATCCTCGCCGCTAATGACGAAGCGCTGACCGTCACCAATAACTTCACCCTGGGCCGCTTTGGCCAGGTGGGACTGTCTGCGGGCGATCGGCTCTTCCAGTACACCCAGACGAACGCCCCCAGCGTCGAGGGCTATCAGGCATACCTGAATGATCTGCTCGACAACTACATCATTCTCGATGACGGCAGCAACACCCAAAACCCCGCTACCGTCATTCATGCCCGCAACGGGCAGCCCCTGAGCGCCACCAATACTCTGCGCGGCGGCGACACCGTCAGCAGCATTACCGGAGTACTCGACCAGCGCTTTGAGGGCTATCGGGTGCAGACAACCGCTCCGGTTAACTTTACGGCTGCCAACCCTCGAGAAAACACTGCGCCTGAGGTCGGCGGCAGTCTCAAAGTAGCCAGCTTCAACCTGCTCAATTACTTCAATGGGGACGGGGCAGGCGGCGGCTTTCCCACTCCCCGTGGCGCTGAGAGCCCAACCGAGTTCCAGCGGCAGCAGGCTAAGACTATTGAAGCCATTTTGGGCCTAAATGCCGATGTCTTTGGCTACAACGAGATGGAGAACGACGGCTACGGGCCGACCAGCGCCGTACAGCAGCTGGTGGATGCGTTGAACGCAGCAACAGCCCCCGGCACCTACAGCTTTGTGATTCCTCCCGAATCTGCTCTGACCAGCGGCAGGTTTGGCGGCGACGAAATCACCGTCGGCTTTATCTACAAAACCAACGCCGTCCGCATTGCCCCCGGCACGAATCCGGCAGCGCTAACCACCGGAGCCTTTGCCCAGGACAATGCTAATCGCGTGCAGCGCCCGGCTTTGGCAGTCACCTTTGAGCGGCTAGAGGGCGGCACCCCCACCCGCGAAACCTTTACCGCTATCATCAACCACTTCAAGTCCAAGGGCTCCCCTACCGGCAGACCCGAAGACGCCGATTTTCGCGATGGCCAGGGCTTCTCGAATGGCTCTCGCACCCGCGCCTCCCAAGAGCTAGCGGCCTGGTTGGCAACGAACCCCACCGGCACCACCGACCCCGACTACCTGATCATGGGCGACCTTAACGCCTATCGCTTTGAGGACCCGATCACGACCCTGACTAATGCCGGGTACACCAGCCTGTTTGGGCCACAATCGTACTCCTATCAGTTTCAAGGGCAGTGGGGCTCGCTCGATCATGCCCTGGCCAGCGGCAGCCTCGCCAGCCAGGTGACAGGAGCCGCCAAGTGGCACATCAACGCCGATGAGCCCGTAGCGCTAGACTACAACCTGAACTTCAAGTCTGCTGCCCAGCAGGCCAGCTTCTACAGCGCTGACCCGTTTGCCTCCTCCGACCACGACCCGCTGGTGGTGGGCCTGAACTTAACAGCAACGGTCGCTCCAGGCACTCAACTGTTTGGCGGCAATGGCCCCGACGTCTTGAGCGGCACCGATGGGGCAGACTACCTCGATGGCGGTAATGGGGACGACGTTTTGAGCGGCAACGCCGGGGACGACACCCTAATTGGCGGCAACGGAGCGGACCGGCTGACCGGTGGGTTGGGAAGCGATCGCATGACGGGTGGCAACGGCCCTGATCGCTTTATCCTGACCAGCCTCAATGAATCGCGACTGAGCGGTTTCGATGTCATCACCGACTTCCACATCAGCAGCGACATTCTCGATGGCCCTAATCCCATTAGCGCCGCCAGCGTGGCCAAAGTCGGCGCCGCTGCCTCCCTATCGGCGGCAGATATCGGCGCGGTGCTTACAGCTAGCAGCTTCGCGGCTAACGGCGCTGCCGTCTTCACCCTGGGCAGCGGCAGCGGCACCCGCACCTTTGTCGCCCTCAATGACGGCGCCGCTGGGTTCTCAGCCAGCACCGATGCGGTCATTGAGATCACGGGCTACAGCGGCAGCATCAATGCCCTGGCAATTGCCTAAGGCAGGGTAGCGTTCATCCGGGCAAGAGGACGCCCAGGAGAGTGAAATCCAGGGGCAGAGCTAGTTTTAGGATCTGCCCTGCCCCTGGAGAAGTCAACTACCGCGACACCGAATCGACAACCACCTCAACCCCACCGGGGTTGCCCTGGGTAATCACACCGTAGTGAGACGCGGTCTACCTCAGCAGTCCTTAGAAACAGGCAGAACCACCGCTAACGCCGGAAGTTTATGATTACAAAGATTTACCTAGACCTCCACCCCCTGCCAGAGAGCAGCTTGTGAGGTCTCAGGAATCAGGGCCCGGCAAACTGCGATCGCACCTGCGTTTATTAAGACAAATCGTTCTGTAGCTGCAAAATCGCCACAGAACTCCCCCAAGCGCTTAAACTAAACGAACCCATTGCCGGGAGGCTTATAAATCTGCATGGCTGTGATTCAGGAAACCTTTGTGGAGACCGATTGGGAGGAGCCACAGCAGGCCCGCTCTGCCAGAGACGAGCGAGCTGCCCAGCTTCAGGCCCAGGGCTGGCTCTGCCAATGCCTGACGCTCTACCGCATCACCGATGGTCGCCGCGTCTTCTTCCTGGAGGCGAGGGAGCCCGAGCAGGTCGAGGCCATCGACGTACGCCCTCGCAAAAAGGTAGGACCGCGTAAGCCGCCTGCTGCCAATGGGGAGAAACGCCAGCGAGACTTTGAGGTGCGCTAGCGCCCAACGGCCCGATCCCGGCTAGATCCCCACACACTGTGCCTTAGGGCTGCTGTCGCTAAAGGGCTTATTCGAGCTAAAATTGAGGTATCTCATTTATTACCCAATGTCCCAAATCCCTAACTCGCCCCTAGAAGCCTTAAATCAAAAGCGCATCTTTGATGTGAGGCAAAACGCCGAAGCAATCGTCGAGGGCATGGCTGCTGCAAGGGCTAAGGCAACCTCCCTAGGACTAGAGTTCAGTGAGGATACACTCTTTAGAATTGGCAAAGAGGCTGTCGTGCTTCAGATGTATGAAGCCGAAGACTATCTCGATGACGATGAGGCCGCCGACGAGGGCCTGTAGATAAAACTAGGCCAAGCTTGCAAATCGGTTGGGGAGAGGCTTCTCACCCTTGCGGTAGTCCCTCCTCAACCTCCTAAAGATCTGGCGCTACTCCCCCTTAGACTCTAGCAGCGCTTCTGGATCAACGCCAAGCTCCCTAAGTTTGGCGGCTAATTTTTCGTTGCGACGCCGCTCTGCGGCTGCAATCTCCTCTGGGGTTGGCACTAGCTGCCCGTCAGGGGTAAAGAACCGGAGCTGTTCAGAGTAAACGCCCAGGAAAAGTTCGAGCTGGTGGCTCCATAGCCAGCCTCGTTCGTTAGGCTCCAACGCCTGATAAGCACCGTCTACGAGGTGAAACCCCTGGAACTCTAACGTGTTGGGGTCAAACCAGAAGTAGTCAGGTGTGCGAAAGATGTCTTGATAGATCTGCTTCTTCAGACCCCGATCGGTATCTGCAGTCGATTCTGAGAGCAGCTCCACAATTACGTTGGGGTAGCGGCCCTCCTCCTCCCAAACCACCCAGCTTTTGCGGGGCCGCTTCTCAGTGCCCAGCACCACAAAGAAATCAGGCCCTCTAAAGTTTTCAGACTTGCGCTGGCGGGGACTGTAGTACACCGTCAAGTTGCCTGAAACGTAGCAATCTTGGCGATCTTGCCAGAGCCCCTTGAGCAACCGAATCAGCAGGTCAATCTGGTCACGGTGCAAGTCAGTTTCCAAGGGGGGCTCGTCGCTGTAAAGGTCTCCAGGAGGAAAGATCACGCCGTCTGCCTCGGCGAGCTCCTGCAGGGTCGGTTCAGGCTGAGTTTGCAAGGCATCAGTCGCTGGGACAGACATAGGCAGCGGTGCGAATTGCATTAGGTGTACCCAGTCTAGCTAGGAAACTAAGAATGACGGCATCTCAAACCATGCACATTCGCCTTTGCATAAACCTGCAAATCGGCCTTCACGTTGGCCTTTAATTTGCCGGCGTTTTCCGTCACGCAACATGCAGTACGGGTAGCCCGATGGGTCAAGATTAATTCCACTACCCCTGGTAACCAGTACAGTGAAAAGAACGGCACGTCTATGGCAGCTCCCCCTGTCGCCGGAGTAGTCGCGCTAATGCTTAGTAGCAATCCCCGGCGGACCGACGAGGTGCGCGGCAGCATCACCAGCGCCAAGCCTGCGGGATGGGTTTAGTCACTGAGGTAAACCTTATATCCCTAAAGAGGCGCTGTTGGTTACGCTTCTTCGGGAGCTCTCGGTTCTCAAGTCGATGTCACGATTCAAACCAGTCAAGCGTATGGTTCTTTTAGCCAGCTCTGCAATAACCTTGGCACGCCCGTCTTTAGCGACCGCCCTCTCTACCCTACTCCTTGCCTTCCCGACCATGTCCCTCTCTCCTGCCGCTCATAGTTCTCCTTTGCCCGCTCAAGGCATCCATGGTCAGGTGGTGCGCTTAAGCGGGAATCACATGCCTGGGGTTGGCCCCAGTTCCGGAAGCCGTGAGCCTGTGCAGACCTGCCTTTGGATTTTTTCGGGGTCCATTCCTGCTGCAGGCAACCCCTATTGGGCTTTGAGCGAGGCCCGTAACCATCCTGCCCTGGTCACCCAGGTTGCTAGTGATGCCGACGGTCGCTATTCAGTAAGCCTGCCGCCTGGAGAGTACACCGTTTTGGCAGAGTATGACGATTCGCTTTATCTCAACCAGTTTTCTGGCAGCGGCCATTTTGCCACCGTTACTGTGCATCCGAGCCAAGTTAGTGAGCTGAATCTGCACAATACCGAAGCGGCTTATTTCTAGCTCAGGCCATCCGTCGATAGACAGCTACGGCATGTCGCAAACACAAAAGTGATTCAGATCACGAAGCAGGGGCCAGATCCATCACGATCGCGGTGCTCAAGAATCACTTCTCCCCAGCGAGAAGCATCACCCAGTAAATCGGGAATTCAAGGGACGATAAGTTCTGTAAGCAACAGATCCACACCTGAATATTCCCCCCAGACTCAGACAATTCCAAGGAGCCCCTTTGTGAACCTAACCTACCGCGGCATCCCCTACTCCTCCTCCGTGCCCAGCATTGCAGCTGTTCCCACAGAGCAAAGCGGCATCCCAGTGCTCAGCATCAGCCGCAGGGCCAGGAGCTGACCTTCCTTAGTCGCCGCTACAGCCGCTAGTGCTACTAGTGCGATGTTCAAAGACCGGTCCTTGAGGCCATCACAGCCTCGCCTTACCTCCTCTCTCAACAGTGCGTTCAACCCCCTTGCCCCAGACGACCCTGGGGCATTTTTCTGGGTTAGGCGTAAACGGGTCGTTAGGACAGGTCGCCTTGGCTAGCGCCGACTGTTCATTGCCTTAACCGTAAGCAGGCATTGCTAAAGCGGCGAACGACGTCTGCAAACTGTTGATTGCGCTCCATCAATGCCATATGCCCCCCTGGAGCCAAAACGCTCAGTTCCGCCTGGGGTATTGTGTCGCTGATGCGTTCATTGGCAAACGGGCGGGTAGCGATATCAGATTTGCCCATTATCACCAGCGTCGGCACCGAGATCTTGGGCAGCGTTGCGGTCTCGTTAAATCTAAACATTGCCAGTACACCCCGTGCCAAAACTCCCGGTGAGGCCTTGATACCGATCAAGCTGGAAAAGTTTAGCTGTCCTCGTGTTTCTCTACCGGTGAACCCAGAAATTTCAGTGGTTAACAGCGTCAAACCATTTAGGTAGCTCAACCAGCTCGTAGCCCAAAACAGAGGCGATAGGGCAATCACCAGATGAAGCACCGGCTCTAGCAGGGGCTTTTGCAGGGCCAGCAGCAGCTTGCTAAAAATGGTCGTTCTTAACGGATTGGTATACGTGCCATCGACCAGAATTAGACCGGCTACTCGCTGCTCCAGCCGCGCAGGAAATAGACGGCAAAAAGTCAGCAGCAGCATGGCGCCCATGCTGTGCCCCAGCAGAATAACAGGCTGATCGCCCGCCACGTCTAATACGGCATTGAGATCGGCGGCGAATTTCTCCAGAGAGTAGTCCCGGTTTTTGGGTTTCTTGGATTTGCCTAACCCTGGCAAATCCCAAACAATGACGCGAAACTGATCGGTGAGCTGCTTCTTGGCGTAGTACCACACTGTGCTGTCAGGTCCCCAGCCGTGAGTCAGGATCAGCGTTGGTGCATGCTCTGGTCCATAAAACTCAACATGAATTTCGCTGCCGTCAGGTCGTGACAAGTGCTGCACCCGCTCGCTACGAATCGGCTTGGGCTCATCCTGCCCAGAGCGATGCAACAGCAATATGGGCAGAAAGCCCAGAACAGACCACAGCAGCATGCCTGCTGCTACAAACAGCCAGCGATCGCTAACTAAATTGCCCTCATGCCACTGATAGAGAATGTAGGCTCCCCCTCCTATCAGGGCAACTGTCAGCAAACTTGACAGCAGGCGCAGTAGGAAACCAAGGGGCATGAACATAGCAGGCGCTAACCTTTTTAGGACGACGATTAGGCCGACGCAAACTACCACAGCTCCCCCGAAGCAGGCGTTGGCGTTAAGCAATGTCAAATAGCTTTCTTTGCCAACGGCTAAACGCCTATCCTGCATCGTTGCGGCAGCTGTGAGGCGACCTGAGCTGAGGCTAAAGGAAAGATCTGACGGCCGCACCCCTCACAGGATGGAATATTCGTGTAGCCGGGCCCGAGGCAAGCAGTTCATCAGGCAGGGTTTTCCAGAAAACCCGTCTTGAAAAAGGGCTCAGCAGGAGTTTCAAAGGAGTTTCAAAAAATTGTTAAAACATACTCCCTAACTGTTTGCCCTAAGGGAATCTGGTAGAGTAGCGCCACCCTAAACAACTCCTGTCATGCCTGACGATAGCCGCGATTTCACCCTGCCAGAGCCCCCGCCCGATACGGAGCTTTGGCAAATGGCGCAGGAGCATCTGATTCGCTACGGCGGGCAGTTTGTCCCCCACATTATCCAGCGGGCGCGCGGCAGCTACCTATACGATCGCCAGGACAACGCTATTCTCGACTTCACTTCAGGCCAAATGTGCGCCACTTTAGGGCATAACCACCCGGCGGTGGTGGCGGCTCTGCACCAGGCAGGGGAGGAGGTGTTGCACTTGTTTAGCGGCATGCTTTCCCCGTCGGTGATTCAGCTGGCTGACAAGCTTTGCTCTTTGCTGCCGCCGCCGCTGCAAAAGGTGCTACTGCTCAACACGGGCAGCGAAGCGAACGAGGCGGCGCTGCGCCTGGCCAAACTCCACACGGGCGGGTTTGAAGTGGTGGGGCTGAGCGCGTCTTGGCACGGCATGACCGCCGGGGCTAGCGCCAGCACGTTCGTCGCGGCCCGCCGGGGCTACGGCCCCAGTATGCCGGGTACCCTAACGCTACCAACGCCCAACTGCTATCGCTGCCCGATTCAGCACTGCCGCGATCGTTGCGACATGGCCTGTTTGGAAGTCGGCTTTAACCTAGTGGATAGCCAGTCGGTCGGGGCCTACGCAGCAGTAATTGTGGAGCCAATACTCAGCGCCGGTGGCATAGTCGAGCCGCCGGAGGGCTATTTTCAGCGCCTACAGGAGCACTGCCATGCTCGCGGTATGTTGCTGATTTTGGATGAGGCCCAGACTGCCTTTGGCCGGTTGGGCAGCCTGTTTGCCTTTGAGCAGTTGGGCATTGTCCCTGATATTTTGACCCTCTCGAAAACTCTAGGCGGTGGCCTGCCTTTAGCAGCGACAGTCACTAGCGACGCCATCGAATCGGCCTGCTACGAGAAAGGCTTTATCTACTACACCTCCCACGTATCTGACCCGCTGCCAGCCGCCGTGGGACTTGCGGTGCTGCACGTGCTGCTAGTAGAGCAGCTAGCTCAGAGAGCAGAGGAGCTAGGAGCTTACCTCAAGGCCCAGCTGCAAGAACTCCAGAACCGCTACGAGGTGATTGGTGATGTGCGCGGGCGCGGCCTGCTGCTGGGGGTTGATTTGGTCAAAGATCGAGACAGCCGCACCCCCCATCCCGAACTGGGAGCGGCCATCACCCGGCGCTGCTTAGAGCTGGGCCTGAGCATGAATATCGTGATGCTGCCGGGCATGGGCAGCGTCTGGCGTATCGCCCCACCCCTAACGGTGACCCAGGCAGAACTGGACCAGGGCGTTGAGATTTTGGACCGTGCGATCGCAGACTGCACTCAACCCTAGCCCTGGGCAGGGCGATTACAAGAAACACCATGACGATGAGACGCTCTAAAGCCGCGCTGTTGCCACATTAAAGACGACATCGGACGCTTTTCTATCAGGCGTCTGAAGTTTTAAGGAAACGAAAACTGAGAACTAGAAATTAGATCCAAAGGAGTATCTGGCAAGCCTATAGTGTTAATGACCAAGGCATTGCTGAGCTTGACTCAGATAGCATTGAGCTTGTTAAGAAATTCTTAAAGCACGCTCCAACCTATTAACTCATAGAGACTTGTGCGATCTAAATATTGAGAGGGAATTCTTTGAAAAGCTCCTAAACAGCGGTGGCAGAAAATTCAGCACTTAGCCAGACATAAAATGGCTCGAAAATGGTGTCCATTTTGCCGTTAACCTAGCTGATCGCCCTGTGTTGTTCGCTGCGTGTTTCAGCTTAGACATCCTAGGATTTTGGCTTTAGCACCAACCACCCAAAGTTAAGCATGACGCTGCGTCTTATTCAAGCAAAACTGCTTTTTAACGACTGATTCAAGTTAGGCAAACCCAGTTCCACTAAAGCTGAAAAGCACAGACAGCATAGCCAGTAGGGGCAGCGAGTCATGAGAGTATACCGAAGTTTTTTATCCTACGGGGTGGCAATTGGTTCAGCCGTAATCGCCCTTCTTCTGAGCCTTTGGCTGGAAGTCATTATCAACCGAACCATCGGAGCGTTC
>DATNQE010000591.1:0-6662 GCA_036702895.1 Trichocoleus sp.
GAATTTCTTGAAAGTCAGGCTTTTTTAGGGAATCTACCATGAGTCCGTTATCACGTTTTGATGTGTCCGCCTTGATGGCCCTTGTCGAAGCCATCAATGTTACAGAGCTGCCCAGCCGAGGAGTGAACAAATTTGGCTGAAGTCTACAACAGCAGAGCGTTTGAGTACGCCCAAATCCTGAACCTTAGTCTATCAATGGATTCGCGTGTAAAGAAGACGATTTAAGAATTGCAACATTACATTACCTAGAGCTGCAGCCGGTCTCGAGGTTGATTCTGGGGTTGATCTTGAGGTCGATCTTGGGGCTGCTGCTGTTCCTCAGCAGCGTTTTCTCGCTTGTACTCTACCATCAGCTTTTCAACTTGCTTGCGCACCTTGAGATGAGGCTCAACCCCCTCATAGGCAAAGCGATTAAAGCCGCCCTGGTCGATCAGCTGTTTGAGGTAGCCAACTCGCTCATCAGGGGCTGGGTGGGAGGAAAACCAGCTGATACCGGAGCGATCGCTTTTTTCCTCGCCCAAGGTCACCATCAAGTTGTGGAGGCCATCAGCCGCGTAGTTACCGACTGCCAAAATTTGGGTACCCAGTACGTCAGCCTGGCGCTCCATCTCGCGGGAGTAGCCTGAGACGACAAGGTTGGCAGCCAGACCAGCCACCTCGGGAATAGGGATAAAAGCAGCCAGGCTAGTGGTCAAATTGCCTTGAGTCACTAGCTGAAAGCCGTGGGACAGTGCTGCATGGGAAATCTCGTGGCTCAACAGGCCGGCCAGTTCAGCTTCGGAGTGAGTCTTGAGTAGAGCGCCCGCATTGACAAACACTTTGCCACCCGGCAGGGCAAAGGCGTTGAGCGTGTCGTCCATAACGACGTGGAAGTCGTAGTCAAATTCGTCCCGGCCAGCCAGGGCAGCTAGCTTTTGACCAACCGCGTCAACATACTCATTCACGGATTGATCGGCCATAATCGGCAGCTGATTTACAGCCTGGTTTGCCACCCGCGCGCCAATGCCGCTCTCGCCCTGCAGCAGGATGAAGGAGGAGTTGATAGCAGTGAAGGGACCCAGTAGCCCCCCTGTGAGAATGTAGCCAGCCGCCCCCGTAAAAATGTTTGTCAGGAGGTTTCCGGTAAGGCGCTCGTTGATGGCAGCTCGGAAGCGGTCGGTGTTGTCTTGCGACAGCTTGAGCATCGCCTCGTTGTCGGGGTGGTCTGGGTTAAACAGGGTGAACTGACGGGCGGTAATGGCGGCTTCTAGCCATTTCTCCTGGTGCATCAACACCTGAGTCTGGGCTTTAAGCAGGTCTGGGTTAAAGGGATAGCGTGCGATCGCACGCTCTATCACCGCTGCAGCTTCTTCGGTGCGATCGCGCTCTATCAGGTACTCCACGTAGAGCGCCTGCCCTGGCAAAAACTCTGGATAGTCGCGCACTAGCAGCTCTAGCGGCACCAGCATGCGAGTCTCTAGACCGGTCTCAGCACCCGCTTTGGCTTCGCGCCAGTACACCGCTGCTGCCGGAGGCAGCTGCTCAGGATCGCTAAGGGGCTCAACCTGCACCGGCGCATCCGCTTCTGCCTCCCAAAGGGGGTCTTTGGCCTGCCGATACAGCGTTGTTGCGGCTTGGGAGTTTCCCACCAAATAGAGCTGATCGCCGGCCATTAGAAGCCGCGCACGCTCGGCTGCATCGGGTTCAAGCCCCGCTAGCAGTTGCTCTGGAGTGTAAGAAGCTGCGGGATCAGCCGGATCGCCAGAGGCGCCCTCTGGGGGTGGCGAGGATTCTTCCGAGGTGGGGTAGGGGGTGCGTAACTCCTCAGGGACTTTTAGAGTGCCATCAGGGGGCTCTGAAGTCGGCACTGGCAGTGTGTCACCGCTAGAGACTTCTTCTACCTCCAGGGATGCTGGATCTGAGCTCGTGGAGCTGGGTACTGGAGCGTCTGATGTTGAAGCGTCTGGTGTTGAAGCGCCTGATGTCGAATCGCTGGACGTCGAATCGTTTGACGTCGAAGCATCGGGTACCGCAGAGCCTGATTCTGTGGGGATAGCCTCAGGGCCTTCTGCGGGCGCCGTTTCTGCCGCAACTCCTGGCGCCAAACTGAAAGGAATACTTTGCCCACCTAGAAGGGCTATGAGCAAGCCCGCGAGCAACGCCGCCAAAAACCGCTTCCAAGATTTCATGCTCAGCGTCCTAACCAAAGACATTGCTGGGAAGAGCGTTTGAGAACAACTGAAGACACCCATTCGCTCTTGTTGAAGCGCTCTTTGAAGCGCTCTGAGGGGGACTACTGGGGAGTTTTAAGAGCGTAGACCTAAATTACCAGGCGGCGATGATTTTGAGAAGTTCCTAGGGATCGCCTTGTCCCGTGATTTTTCCTTTGCGCGACTGGGTTCGCTGATTCTATAATTTTTGTTAAGTTGAGCTGCCTTAAACTCTATGAGCATTGAGTCGATTAAGCCTTATCTAAATTTCATCCACCCCTTAATGATGTGGCCGCTGTTTGCGCTGACATTCTATGCGCTTTACCTAGGTATGCAGTGGCGCAAGACCCGGCTGTCTCAGGGAGATGCCAAAAAGGAGTTGCTCAAGGGCCGCTTTAATATTCGCCACCACCAAATTGGATCGATAGTGCTCGCGCTGATGGCCGTTGGTACCCTGGGCGGCATGGCGGTAACTTACATCAACAACGGCAAGCTGTTTTTCGGGCCACATCTACTGGCAGGCCTAGGAATGCTGGGCATGATTGCCGTTTCGACCGCAATGGTGCCCTATATGCAAAAGGGCAACGACCCTGCTCGCTACACCCATATTGCGCTCAACACCGTTTTAGTAGGGCTGTTTGGCTGGCAGGCGGTTACAGGAATGCAAATTGTGCAGCGCATTCTGGCCAACTTCTAACATCACCTTGTATGGCTTGCATGGAGTTAGTCAGGACGTTTAAAAGAAATGGGGCAGGGGCCGGTGCTCTTAGTTAGGGAGTTTCGCCCTTGCACTCCGTGTCCTCAGCAATCTGTTTACTGCTAAGTAGCACCTTATAAGTAAACATTAAGATGTCATTGCGTTCGCTTTAGCGGCTCCATAGGAGTAACGAAGCGCGGCAATCTCGTGGAGTGGCTGCTCCTTAGGGATTGCTTCGGCCTAAGGACCATTCTGCGAGAAGGCTAACGCCTACGCAATGACAATTCCTCGGTGGGCCAGTTATTTATGGCGAGCTACTTATAAACTCCAGGGCAACTAAAGACAAAAGGAGGGGCAGCTACATGGCTGCCCCTCCTTGTTTATGTAGATTATCTGTCTTTGGCTTTTAGTCCTCGCTGTTGCCTTTACCCCAGCTAGACCAAAAGCTGTGGCGATGATAACTCTGAGGCAGAGGCAAATCGAGAGACTTGTGAAAATCTTCCTGGACTTTGCGCGTCAATCGCTTAGACACCTGACGCACAATCTGGTTGAGTAGGCGGTCTCCAGACACTTTGACCAGCGATCCCGGCAGCGCGTTGATAAAACGGGGGAACTGAATCTTAACCGTCAGGTTCAGCTCCCACTGGACCTCGGTGCCAACACCGTCTGCTGCGACTTCGTTAGCCACCTCGGTTAGGGCCAGGGCTGCTCGAAAATCTACATCGTAGCCCGGGGGAGTGTAGCCGGGGACAGGAATGGTTTCGATGCGGTAGACGCCCTGGTCCTGGGGAAGCAGGTGCAGCCCAACCTTGGGCTCAACCTCATACCCTAGAGCTCCGAAATGGCCCACCACCAGCGCGTAGCCGTTTTCAGTGATGGGTTCAACCTCCATCGGCTGAGCACAGCGCTTAAACCAGTCCTGGTGGGCATCCAGGTAGCGGGCAACCGTTGCCGGGTTGGCCGTCATTTCCATGTGCCCAATGTACTGTCCTTCAAAGGCAACGGCATTCATGAGGCCATCGGCAGCGTCAGAGGTATCAGAGCAATCGATGATCCCAGAAACGGCCTCGATGATTTGATCGGGCATGGGGGACGAATAGGGATTGGTCGGCGATGACTGCATAGGTTTGGAAAACGAAACCACAATCAGCAAATGAGAAGATGTGCCATTCCCAGGGATCTGTGTAAGGTTCCATTGTAGTGGTTCCCTAGCCCGACTTTAGCAGGCCAGGCCAATCCTATCTATGGCTTTGCTGTAGATCTGTGACGAGAATCACGGGATGACAATTCCTTGATGAAACCAGCCACACCATAACCTGCTTTTTACGTTGACTTCATAGAGCGATTTACGGAGAAATTGTCAACTCAGCTAGGCGGACAGGTCCTTTCTCCGTAATTCAGCGGGGCTGAGCTTGTTAGGATAAGCCCTTGTAGCTGAAATGACAGCTGTTCTGCAGATTTAAAGGCGCGAGACTCGGCTAGCCGAAACTCAAAGCATTCTAAATTAACCATCCAATCAGGAGACACCTTATTTATGAAAGCGTTTGTGGCGGGGGCAACGGGAGAAACAGGACAGCGGATTGTGCGGACGCTGGTGCAGCGGGGCATTCCGGTCAAGGCGTTTGTTCGAGATGCCGCTAAAGCGCGTTCAATCCTGCCTATTGAGGCCGAACTGGCCCAGGGGGAGGTCGGTGATCGAGAGGCTATTCGGCTTGCGATCGCAGACTGCACCGTCATTCTCTCAGCCACCGGAGCCCGCCCTAGCCTCGATCCGACCGGCCCTTATAAGGTGGACTACGAAGGCACCAAAAATCTGGTCGACGCCGCCAAAGAAAAGGGCATCGAGCATTTTGTTATGGTCTCTTCGCTGTGCGCGTCCCAGTTTTTTCATCCGCTCAACCTGTTTTGGCTGATTCTGTACTGGAAGAAGCAGGCTGAGGATTATCTACAGAACAGCGGCCTTACCTACACCATCGTTCGTCCAGGCGGTCTGAAGAATGAGGATAACGACGAGCGCCCCCTGGTGATGGCAGGGGCAGATTCACTCTCTGAGGGTAATGTTGCCCGTCTCAAGGTCGCGCAAACCTGTGTCGAAGCCTTGTTTCAGCCCGATGCCCGCAACAAGATTGTTGAGATCGTGGCCCAGGAGGACGGTGAGTCTAAGTCGTTCCAGGAGCTGTTTGCTCAGGTAGCGTAAGAGTCAGAAGGGAGGAGAGAGGAGGGAGGAGAGAGGAGCCCGTATTTGTTATGGGAACGAATCCTCTACTGGTACTTAAAAGGCGCCCTAAGCAGGGCGCCTTTTAAGGAATTTATGACTTGGCGTGGATCTAGAAGAACCAGCCGTAGCTGTGTAGCCCTTTGCCCAGCAGGTTAACGCCCAGGTAGCAAACCCAGACCACGACGAAGCCCGAGGCAGCTAGAATAGCGGGTCGGCGACCCTGCCAGCCGCGAGTGATGCGAGCGTGCAGGTAGGCGGCAAAGACCAGCCAGGTAATTAGCGCCCAGGTTTCTTTGGGGTCCCAGCTCCAATAAGAGCCCCAGGCTTCGTTGGCCCAGACGGCTCCAGCAATGATGCCAATCGTGAGTAGAGGAAAGCCCAGACCAATGATGCGGTAGCTGATGTTGTCGAGGGTGTCGGCCAGGGTGAGGCGCTGGGGCGACAAAGCAACGGTTGGCGCTGCCTCAACTTTTTCTAACAGCCCAGTGCCGCCCGAAGTGGTGCCCAACTCGGTTGCGATCGCAGCCGGAGCCGATACATCAGCGATTGGCGTGCCGCCCTGGCGCTGGAGCTTGACGTTGCGGAAGCTGCCGGTACCGACGGAGCTGCCCTTGAGCTCAATGGCCTGCCCTCGGGTGACAACGAGAAATGCGATCGCCAGCAGCGCCCCCACCAGCAGCGCCGCGTAGCTTAACAGCATGACGCTAACGTGCATCATCAGCCAGTTGGACTTGAGCGCCGGCACCAGCGGCTCAGACGCCTGCATCGTGCCGGGTAGGGAAAGGGCAGCAAAGGCCGTAATGCCCATCGCCACCGGAGCCGTTACGGTGCCTACCAGCGAGCTGCGGCTCATGCGCTCAGCTACCAAATGCATTGCCGTTACGCCCCAGGCTAGGGCAAAGAGCGATTCGTAGAGGTTGCTCATAGGGAAGTAGCCAGCCTCGATCCAGCGGGCTGCCAGCAGCGCGGCGATGGACAGGTTGGCAACCGCCATGCCCGCCGTGCCCAGGACCGGCAGCCAGGAGAACCGGGGGAAAGCGGCCCCGCTCCAGTAGAGCAGCAGGGTGAGGAACAGAACGGCAAAGGAAAAATTGTCTAACCAGCCCTGGAGGGTAATCAGATCCATGGTGTGGCGCTAAAGAATCGCTATGTCTTCTATCCTACCGAGTTTGCGGCGCCTACCGCCTGATCTATCAGCAGCTATAGCTGTCGCCACATTGCTTAGAACGTCTAGTTTTTGGGGATGTGGGGGCTTTGGCCCCCAGCCAGGGGTTCCACCCCTGCACCCCGTCCTAATTCCGGTGGCTACCGCTATAGCTGCGCTTACTGAGCAGGCGGCGAGGCTTCTGGAGAAGGGGCGGGGGCTGGCGTTGCGGGGGGAGCTGGCGCAGTAGGCGCCTCTGGCTCGGCCGCTGGCTCGGCCTCTTGGGCGCTGGGCAGAGGCCCTGGCCGCTCACCCCGATTCAGGGCAACAAACAGGTCGTAGCGCACCTGGCGCTCGCCCAGCGCCGTAGCCGTCACCCCAATGCCTTCAATCGCTTTAGAGGCGACCACGCCG
>DATNQE010000456.1:0-4345 GCA_036702895.1 Trichocoleus sp.
GCGCTGCGGCCACCGCGACCATTAGCACCCTGAGTGCTGTCTAGTTGAATTCCCTCTGCTTCGATTAAAGCATTGAGGAATTTCATCATATTGACGCGTTCAACGCCATTTTTAGTGAGTGTGTAGTAGCCACAGGCCCTAGCTTTCTCCTCCTTGCTGAGATTCTCAAGTTCCTTAACTTTCTTCAGCAGGGCCTTGCCGGTAAGTGCTTCAATCTGAGTATCGTTAGCCATCAACTCTAGTCTCTACTATTGACTGTGGTGTACCTTAAGGTGCTGCATCACGGAGTTTTGTACCGCGAGATTCCCACTCTTAATGATGGGGTTGCCTTTATCTAGCTCTACTTTAATGATGCCACGCCAAATGATACTACAGCGCAATAGTTTTTTGCATTTAAGTCACCTGTAGTTGACGCAATAATAGATGACTCAAAAACGGTCGTTAAAACAAGAGGCCGGTTAGAGCGAAGGCAGGCATAATGGTGACCCATGGTGATGACTCTTTAGCTGAAAGACTATTATTGGCTTACGCAAGATCACGGTTGGTTGATGAAGCTATGGCACCCTTGGTCTTCCCCTATGCCATTCCAGAAGGATAGCTTAGGGTTGCCTTCATGAAGACAGCTTTATTGAGGAACAAAAGTTTTTGATTGTCTAGCGTCAGCCCGTCAACCCTTCTCTCTATTAAAAACAGGCAGCAAAACAGGTCATGAAGCATCATTTGCTGTTACTACCGTCAGGCAATCTACCTTTTTTGCGAAGAGAGGCCTAGCAGAGCAGACAGAATTTCGTAAGAAGTATATAGAGAACCCCTCCTTCGATAGACTCCTAATCTTCATCAAGGGGTAGCGCCGCCCAGGGCTGTAGAAATCGCGCGAGCAAGTCAACAAGGCTTTCCAAACTGAAGCAACTTTGCCAGAACTGCGTTAGCGGCCTCCAGTAAGGCATCCTTCGAGTAATTTATCTGGCGGTCTTTTGTCAGCAGCAGGAGGCCATCAGTCGGCAGCAACTTTTTGACGGGCTAACGCTAAGCGATAAGGAGACACGTGTCGACGCCTGAGCAAGCGAATGCCCCACCGGTGAACCAGAATGAATGAACAGGTAGGTAAGCGAATAGATAGAGGAGATCAAGGCAAATATTGCGGCTACTGGAGAAGCGAGGATTGCTGAATGCCAGCGGCAATCGCAGCCAGTGCTTACAGGGCTTTTTGGAGCCCGCTTTTAGCACTTCGGCGTTTGCTGTTCTAATTGAGAGGGTGCTCTTTAACGGCACACAATCCAGGGGATTTCTGACGGTCTGTAGGTAATGATTTAATGAAGCTGACAACCCGTGGCCACTACAGCGTCAAAGCTCTGCTGGATTTAAGCCTTCAGCCTGCAAATCGAGCTGCTTCAGTAAGCGCGATCGCACAGCGCCAGGATCTGCCTGCCCCCTATTTGGAAAAACTCCTCATTGAGCTGCGGCGAGCCGGCATTGTTAAGTCAGTGCGCGGCGCGCAAGGGGGATATCGGCTGGCGCGACCCCCGGCAGAGATTTCTCTGGGCCAAATTTTAGAAGCTGTGGGTGAAACCGTTGACCCCCTACCCCGGCACCGGCCTCAGATTGATCAAACCGAGGACTGGGTAACCTTTAGCGTCTGGAAGCGGCTGCACCAGAAGCTGCGAGAAGCACTCTATAGCATCTCCTTAGAAGACCTTTACTACGATGCCCGCAGTTGGCAAGCGGCCCAGGGCGAGGAGGCCAGCTTTGTGGTTTGAGCCAGAGGCCTTAAAGAATGGCGAGATTCTGATTCAGCCGGTAGGAATTTTAACTGCAGCAGCAGGGTTAGATTTTCTCATTGGCGACCCCTGGGGCTGGCCTCACCCAGTACAGCTTATGGGGTGGTGCATCAGCACCTACAGCCGAGCGGTGACCAAAGCGGCGTGGCCCTCCTGGCTAGAGCGAGTAGCCGGGGTAGGGCTGGGGCTAGGGCTGATAATTGGCTCTGGGGCTGCCGGGTGGGCCTTGCTCTGGCTGACCCAGGCTCTGCACCCAGCACTGGCTTGGGCCACTGGCCTGGTGCTGCTGGCAAGCTGCTTTGCGGGTCGCAGCCTGCGGCGGGCAGCGGAGGATGTCCTGGTGTCGGTAGAGCAGGGCAACCTGGCGTTGGCCCGCCAGAAACTGGCCCTATACGTCGGACGCGATACAGCCAATCTCAGTGAGGCCGAGATCCTGCGAGCGGTTATGGAAACCGTTAGCGAAAACGCCACCGACGGCGTGATGGCGCCTCTGTTTTATGCCGTGATCGGGGCATTTCTGGGAGAGTTTTTGCCGGGAATTGGCAGTGTGCCGCTGGCGCTGGCCTATAAAGCTGCCAGCACCCTCGACTCGATGGTCGGCTATAAAGAGCCGCCCTACACCTACTTAGGCTGGTTTAGCGCTCGCCTAGAAGATGCCCTTACCTGGCTGCCCTGCCGGTTGGTGGTGTTTACCATCGCGCTGCTGTCGGGGCAGCCGCGCCGAGTTTGGCAGGTTTGTCAGCGAGATGCGATCGCAGATCCCAGCCCCAATGCCGGCTGGAGCGAGTGTGCCTACGCCGCTGCGCTAGGTGTGCAGCTTGGCGGCGTTAACCGCTATCGAGGCGTCGTCAAAGCTAAGCCACTGCTGGGCGACGCTCTGGCGCCTATTACCCCCCAAAAGATCCGGCAGGCTCTGCAGCTGACTCAATATATGTTTTTAGTGTGGTTATGTTTAGCAGTAGCCGGACTCACAGGGTTGAATCTCGTACACTGAAGAGGCGCTGGCCCAAAGATGTTCAGAAGGTGTCTCCAGAAAGCTCCACAGGAAGCGTTTTAGGCTGCCCTCCGTAAGATTTCTGAAGGACTTCTGTAGGACCTACTCAAAAGGCGCCAACAGAACCTCCACAGCAGCAGCTGAAAATGGCCTCTGAAAACACCACTTCGGCAGCCATCTACCCTTAAAATTCAGCTCACAGCCCTTTCAGTTTGGCTGCCATAAGGCAAGCATGTCTCTTGCCAAAAACCTCCAGAAGGGCCAACAGCGGCCACAGGCGAGAGGTTTTCTGTCCCTACCTCGACTTTCCATAGGTTCTCCCAATATCCTAAACGCTGCCCTATGTCGCCCAAGGTTGTCGAAATCCTCTCTGCTGAAGAACTGCGCCGCACGCTTAATCGCATGGCGTCTGAGGTGGTCGAGCGCGCAAGCGACCTCTCTAAAGTGGTGCTGGTAGGTGTCTATACCCGGGGAGTGCCCCTAGCCCACATCCTGGCCCGCCAGATTCAGCGGCTAGAGGATGTTCAGCTGCCTGTTGGGGCGCTTGATATCACCTTGTATCGCGACGATCTCGACAAAATCAGCACCCGCACCCCTGCCCGCAACAAAATTCCCTTTGATTTGACTGGCAAAACGGTAGTGTTAGTAGATGACGTGATCTACAGCGGTAGGACCATCCGCGCCGCCCTCAACGCCATCCATGAGTACGGCCGCCCCGAGACTGTACGCCTGGCTGTGCTGGTCGATCGGGGCCATCGCCAGGTACCGATTCACCCTGACTTTATCGGCAAGACCCTGCCCACTGCCCGAGACGAGTCAGTGAGGGTGTTTCTCCATGACATTGATGGCCGCGATGGCGTGCAGCTGCTGGCGCGAAACTACGCAGCGGCAGAATCTGCCTAAACTCCTTCTAAACGGGTTCTTTTGAAACACCGGTTCTAAACGTGGAGATTGGTAAACCGAGGTAAACGGAAGTAAAGCACTATGGGACACTACAGGCAGTAGCCATTTGCCCCAATCCCTTACCCCTGTTAGCTTACTGCCACATCAGACCCGTGACTTTCACTCCGATTTCTTCAGAAACCCAAGCTCGCAAAGCCGACCACATTCGCATTTGCCTAGATGCCGATGTCCAGTGCCAGCAGAATACGACGGGGCTAGAGCGTTATCGCTTTCTCCACTGCTGCCTGCCCGAACTCGACCGCAGCGACATCGACCTACGCATGACGTTTCTAGGCAAGCCGCTGGCGGTACCGCTGCTAATCTCCTCTATGACGGGAGGCACCGACCAGGCTCAGCGGATTAACTACCGATTGGCAGCAACCGCTCAGCGCTACGGTTTGGCAATGGGGGTTGGTTCGCAGCGAGTTGCGATTGAAAATCCGGCGGTGCACGAAAGCTTTGCCGTAAGATCGGTGGCTCCTGACATTCTGCTGCTCGCTAATTTGGGGGCGGTGCAGCTTAACTATGACTACGGCCTAACTCAATGCCAGCGCGTGGTGGATTGGCTGGAGGCCGATGCCCTGATCCTGCATCTAAACCCGCTTCAGGAATGCGTACAGACACGGGGCGA
>DATNQE010000593.1:0-3082 GCA_036702895.1 Trichocoleus sp.
TACGGCCAAAGATAGCTTCGAGCACCGATTTGACTCGGGGGTCTCCTGAGAGGGTGCTGCCAGTTGCCGTGTAGGTAGTGTATGTGCGATCGCGCAAACGCACAGCGTAAAATGCGCCGTTAAAGGCGGCAGCGGCGGTCAGAGAGCTCTCTAGCCGGGGGCCGTCTGCAGCAAGGCCAAAGCGCGTGCGAGTGGACGTGATCTGACCCGTGTCGCTGCGCAGAACGCTGCCAGAGGCATTGTTGAACCAGAAGCTCACCCCATTGGCATCGGTAAAAGCTGCATCAATGGCCTTCCAGCTGCTGGGCAACGCTTCGATCAGCTTAGAGAGGGCGTAAGGTTCTTTGATCAGCGTGGCAAAAGAGGCCCCATCGTATTCGTAGACTTGCGCGTTGAGCGTCAGGTAGCTCGATCCATTAATGACGAAAGCAGAGTCTACATTGCCGCTAGTTTGCATGACGCTGGTGTCATCAATTCCCCAGCGGCTGTTAATCGGGTCTGGGCCTGAAATCCTTGCGCCATCGACCGAGTACGTCAGATAGTTTTGATCGTCCAGGAAGTAGTAAACGTCTCCCCCTGCAAACACCTGTACCGCCGCCGTAATGCCACGATTTGGCAGGCCAGGAATTTCGCTGAGCGGCGTGAGCTGGATGTTGCTGGCTAGCGCCTTCGCGTCTGGCTTGACCAAAAAACCAGAGCCGTTGTGGTTATAGGCAAACCAGGGGCCATCCATCGAGTTGGCGCTGTAGTTGAGCTTGACTACATTGGCGTCTTCGATCGGAGTGTTGTCAGAAAACTCATTCGGGAAAAGCGCTTTGAACAGGGCCTGTCCTCGGTTTTCAATGGTTTGCTTATCCGCAATTTGCGAGTACAGCTCGGGGGTGAGGTTAAAGGCTTTGTACTGAGGGTTGGGAGCAGTTGAGGGAGGTGCGCTCAGATCGAAGCGCACGCTGATGTAGATGTTTTCGTAGTCATGCTCAGCCCGCTGCTCAGCCCTGTCCTGCTTCAACTTAGTAGAGTTCTCGACAAAAACATCTACGTTGAAAATCTGCTGCGAGTACTTTAGGGTCGTTACTCCATTGAAGGTGGTTTGCAAAGGCTGGGGCTGCGACCAGCGTTTGTTGAGATTGTAGAAGGAGTAATAGACCTGAATTTCCTCCTCGCTGCTGCTTGCGGCAGAGACGACCTGACCCTCGGATGTCTCGCGAGTGGTCACGACCGCGGAGGAGGGATTGTCTGCGCTCCTTTTCAAGACCGTCCAGAACACAAATACTCGGTTAAAGGCGAAGACGGGCTCTACCCGCGTGGCCTCAATGCTGATGTCTAGCGCTTCCCACGGTTCCCAGGTCGCAGCAGCGCTATCGCCACTGACAAAGGAGCCAAAGCGGTAGAAGTAGCGAATGGGGGAGGTGCGGGTGCGGCCAAACAGCACCAGCTTTTTGTCGGCGGTGCCGCTGCTGGCGTCATCGTAGACGTAGCCCCCGGCAATCGTCAGTTCCGAGACTTCCGTGAAGCTATCGAGGTACTTCAGGTAGGCTTCTTCAACCTTGTCTGGAGTCAGCTCGCCTTGAGACAGGCTTTCTTCCAGGGCCTTAAATCCAGCCGTTTTGGTGTCGCGCAGCTCGGGGCGGATGTAGTTTTCGGGGTACAGAAAGACTTTGCGGTTAGCCTCCCACACCCGGTAGCTGCGGAGCCACTGCCACCGCTCCTTCAGCGCTGTGCGGGTTGCCTGCTGGTCGCTGGCATCTAGAGCGATGTCTTCTAGATTAATGAAGTAGCGGTGCAGATAGAGCTGTACTGCTGCCGTGGCTTCTTGAATGCGCGACGTTTCCGCTTGGCTCGCCATCTGGATATCGATCAAAAGCTTTTGATAGAGCTGGCGGGTGGTGTTGACCTCGCTATCGTGGGCGATCACGTAGGGCACCAGAGCATCGCGCTTGAGCGTGTTGATTTCGTCGGTGATCTGCTTGACCAGGGTGGCGTAGTTGTTGTCGCAGTCGATCGCAACGAGCACGTCGTAAGCGCCCTGGGCAGCCGCCTTGAGATCACGGGCGTTGTCGCCGTACAGCGGCAGCCATACCTTTTGATACAGGGCCGAGACATCTACGCGCAGCCTTTGCGTCGTTGCCAGAATGTCGTAGAGCCGCAGCACCAGCTCTAGCTGAAAGTCCTCTTCCAGATCATTTACCCGCCCCGGCAAGAAGGCGTTGCGCTGCTTCACCCAGCGGACTTCCTGCTTTTCAAAGCCGAAGATGGCGGCGAAGTGCATGTAGGGCTCGGCCACTGCACCTTTGGCCCCGCTTACCAGTTCGCTCAGCGTCAACTCGCCTCCAGTAAACTGCTGCCCCAGGGCTTTGAAGTGGCTGATGGCGTGAATGTCGCTCAGCAGATAGTCTGACCACTGGCCCCAGCGGTAGGACAACACCTGGACTGGCTGCCGCTCATTGCGATCGCTCAGATCGAGCTGATAGGTAACAAAATCACCGCCGGTATGGAAATAAATTTCGTCCTCAAACTGAAACACAGAGTCAATCCCGTTGGCCGTAAGGATAGCCGCGTCTAGCTGGGGCCAGATGTCGCGGATGTAGCGGGGGTACTCCGTATCGACGTAGCGAGCCTCATCGTAGGGGTTCAGCGCAAACAGGGTGGCCGTGTCGCTGTAGCGCACCACCTGCTGGCCCTTGAACACCTGCAGGGCGCCCTCAGTATCGACGTACGCTCCGTCAATGGTGGGCGAGGCGGCGGCAAAGACATTGTCTAGATGGCCCCAGACCTGGTTAATATCGCCTTCGGTGCTGCGGCTGCCAGTGCGATCGCCCGTTGTGATGACGTTGAGGTAGCGGCGTTCGTTAAAGAGCACCAGGCCCAGGTTGGAGAGGTACAGAGCGGCGTCGATACCATCGCGGTAGATTTCGTTGAGGTGCTCCAGGCCCAGCTCTTGGGCCAGGCTCTCGGCAATGAGCTTGGGGTACCCCTCATCAATGTAGCGATAGCGATCGCCGCTGTAGCGGATGTACTGCTCTCCTGAAAACAGATACGTCTGCCGGTTCTCGGTATCGACAAAGGCCGCGTCGACGAAACC
>DATNQE010000606.1:0-2066 GCA_036702895.1 Trichocoleus sp.
TCTCATCAAACAGGGCATGGCGGCCGCTATTTCCAACGGTGAAGTGACCTACGACCTGGCTCGGATGATGGAGCCCCCAGTAGAGCCGCTCAAGTGCTCTGAGTTTGCTGACGCGATTATTCGCCACTTTGATGACTAGCGGTAAGGGCGAACAGCCCATGGAACCCCCGGTAGGCCCTTCAGATCTGGCGCTGCCAGCACCGCGCCAGATCCTGGCAGACCTGCTGCCCCAGCTGCGTCTTGCAGGTGCCTACGCCTGCGAAATCCAGTCGAGAATTGTCTCCCAGCCCTCAAAGGATGCAGACAACTTTTTTGGGGCAGCTCTGTCGGATGCCGATCTCTCGGTGCAAACCTTTGTCGAAGTCGCCCTGCTGGGGCTGTATCCCCAGGTGCGCTTCTTCGGCGAGGAGCACGAGAAAAGCTACAACACCAAGTACTTCCGCAGTATTGAGCTGGGTCCGCCAGGGGACTATCTGGTCACCCTCGATCCTATCGACGGCACCCGGTTTTACCTCGACGGCCACTCCAACTTTCAGATCATTCTGACGGTGCTTGGTTGGGATGGCTTTGAGGCTGCGATCGCACTGACCCCCGCCCAAAACCGCTATTACTATGCGCTGCGGGGCGAAGGGGCGTTTGTTGGGGAGCTGACCGATAGCCTGGAGGCCTGTACTCCTCTGCAGTTGGACACCCTGAGTGTCCCCAGAAACGCAGTGTTTCTGGGGTTTGACATGGCTCCGATGGCAGATCTGCTGTGCGATCGCTACGAGGTGATTAGCATTAGCCGCGACTACTCGCCAACAGCGCCCATTCCCAGTGTTAACGGGGTGCTCAGCGGCGAACTAGTGGGGGTTGTGCTGGCTAAGGGCAACTTCATCGATGGCGCGGCGCTGGCCTTTATTGCCCAGGAGATGGGCTTTATTGTCTCTGGCCTTGATGGTGCCCCTCTGCCGCCGCCGCACACCTGCCCAGATTACCGTCTGCCAGGGCTGGTGATTGCGGCCTCGGAGGCGATCCAACGCGATCTTTTACAAGCAGCGCAAGCCGCAGGAATCACCCAAAAATCGTAGGGTGGGCATTGCCGCCCTTACCCATCTCAAAAATAAAGCCGCCCATTTTTGCCCCACTTATGGAATTTGTTGGGGTCAAAATGGGCGGTTTAATGGCGGCGATGAATACCGTAGGGTGGGCAATGCTCACCCTACGGGGCCTAAAAATCTTCTTCCATATCGTCGTCGTCCTCGTCGCCGGGTTCGACTTCTAGGGGCGCAGCGCTGCCAGACATCAGCTTTTGCCGCACCGCCTTCTCGATTTCTTCGGCGAACTGAGGATTTTCCTTCATGTAGACAATGGCGTTGTCGCGGCCCTGGCTAATGTTGTCGCCGTTGTAGCTGTACCACGCCCCTTTGCGGGTGATGATGCCGTTTTGCTCGGCCAGGTCAACCAGACAGCCTAGAGTAGAGATGCCTTCGCCGAAAATGACGTCGAACTCGGCTACGCGGAAAGGCGGTGCCACCTTGTTCTTCGCTACCTTGACCTTGGCGCGAATGCCGAATTCCTCGTTGCCCTTCTTCAGGGTCTGGATGCGGCGGATATCGAGGCGAACGGAGGCGTAAAATTTGAGCGCGTTACCGCCTGTCGTGGTCTCCGGGTTGCCGTAAGACACCCCAATTTTCATACGCAGCTGGTTTAAGAAAATGACCGTGCAGCCTGACTTGCCGATGTTGCCCGTGATTTTCCGCAGGGCCTGGCTCATCAGACGGGCTTGGAGACCCACGTGGGTATCGCCCATTTCCCCTTCGATTTCAGCGCGGGGCACCAGGGCTGCCACGGAGTCCACCACCACAATGTCTACAGCGGAGGAGCGCACCAGCTGGTCGACGATTTCTAGTCCGGCCTCGCCAGTATCGGGCTGAGCTACCAGCAGCTCGTCGATGTTAACGCCCAAGTTTTTGGAGTACTCAGGGTCGAGGGCGTGCTCGGCGTCGACAAAGGCTGCGGTGCCCCCAGCTTTTTGGACCTCTGCGATCGCATGGAGCGCCAGCGTCGTCTTGCCGGAACTCTCC
>DATNQE010000613.1:0-2669 GCA_036702895.1 Trichocoleus sp.
CCCGCGTCAATACGATTTTGATTGAAGATGCTCACCGCTTTGGGCTGTCCCAGCTCTACCAGCTGCGGGGCCGGGTCGGTCGCGCCGGAATTCAAGCCCACGCCTGGCTGTTTTACCCCAAGCAGCAGGGGCTCAGCCCCCAGGCGCGGCAGCGTCTGCGGGCGATTCAGGAATTTACCCAGCTCGGCTCCGGCTACCAGCTGGCCATGCGCGATATGGAGATTCGCGGTGTGGGCAACCTGCTGGGCGTAGAGCAGTCGGGCCAGATGGACGCCATCGGCTTCGACCTCTATATGGATATGCTGGAAGAAGCCATTGCCGAAATCCGAGGCCAGGAAATTCCCAAGGTGGAAGACGCTCAGGTGGATCTCAACGTCACCGCCTTTGTGCCCAACGACTACATTCCCGACCTGGATCAGAAGATGGGCGCTTATCGAGCACTGGCCTCGGTCAGCAGCAAGGTGGAGCTGGTGCAGATTGCTGCCGACCTCAATGACCGCTTCGGCCCTATTCCCTATGCCACTGAACAGCTGATCAAGATCATGGAGCTGAAGCTGCTGGCCAAGCAGGCTGGCTTCTCCCGCATTAAGCCGGAGGGCAAGCAGCACGTGGTTATGGAAACGCCGATGGAAGAACCGGCCTGGAACCTGCTGCAGGAGAAGCTACCGGCGCACTTGCGATCGCGTTTTGTCTACACCCCCAACAAAGTCACCGTGCGCGGTCTGGGCACTCTCAAGCCCGAAAAGCAGGTCGAAAGCCTGGTCGAATGGCTCAGCCATCTTCAGGGAGCCATCCCCAAACCGCTGGTAGAAGTCTAGGCGCTTCCACCACTCCTAAAGATCACTCCCTCGACACCGCAGAAGACAGAGGCCCAGCCCTGGCCGTTCAAGGCACAATCTGTGTCATAGACGCCTGCGCCAAGCTATAGCAGTAGGTGAATTGGCTAGGACACGGGGTGCAGGGGTGAAACCCCTGGCTGGGGGCGTAGCTCCAAACTCCACCTCTCTCGAATGTGTCCTAACTAGCTCGACACAAGCTATAGCCCCAAAGACGCTCTACCCAGTCGTGACGCTTGGGTAGAGCAGACGGTCTTTGATAACACTTGTCAACTCATACTCGTTATGAGTATGATTGTTTTATTCAAAAGTCATAACGACTATGACTTAGAAAAGGACGGACTGACCTATGAAGACCTCTAATTTCACCTCAAAACCCAGACAGCTAACGGCGCTTGAGCTAGTTGCAATCGGGCTGTTCTTCATCGTGCTGCGGATTGCCTCTGTCCACCTCACCGATCTACTGCTCGATCATTACGCGGTTAACCCTACCGCGCCCGTTGCTCAGCACGTTGCCCGATAGCTTGACCTAGGAAATCTTTAGGTACTCAGTGCCAACCGTGATAAAGAGTTGGGCTTGACTGATAAGGTTCTCAGCATCTTCCTGGCTAATATTAGGCTGCGCCTCATAGTCGGCTTGGGTACGTTAGGCCTGAGCATCAATTAAGTAGCGATGAAGCTCGGCTGGGACCTTCCCAGTTTTTGCAAAATGCTGCCCAAAAGCACCAATTACAGCACTGTGGCTAGAAAAAGCTAACCCTTCATAATTCAGGAGAGCTTCAGCGACATAAAACATCGCATAGTAGGCACGAGAAACCGCGAAATCGTAAAACTCCTGCTGCATTAACTGTTGCGAGGCCTGCAAGCTCCGTTGTGCTTTATCCAGAAGGGCCTGTTGCTCAGGAGTCATAGAGCAATACCCTCGCGACGAATGTTTACTAAAAGCGGTGAGTTTTCTGCTTCAAAACGAGACTTTGGCAGGAACAGCCGAGAAATCAAAAGGTTGTGCTCTAGACAAAGCTCAGCCACAAATTGGCTTGTCCGGTAGATTTCCTCGCTGGCATGTACTGGATCATCAAGAACAACCAGCACATCAATATCTGAATCCTCAGTTGCCTCTTCTCGCGCCTGGGAGCCAAAGAGAATTACTCGGTCGAGCCTGTCCCGATACTCCTCCTGCAAATAGTTCTTGAGGGATTGCAGAATGGCTAGAACTGAGGCAGTCGGACGAGGGGAAGCCATAGAAAAGCTTACTGGACAGGTTATAGGTAAGCGCAATGATCGCTCATCGGCTTAAGGGTCATCTCTCCCCTTATAGTATGCAGAAGAGATTAACCGCCGCTGCCAATGTCTGCCACTCCTCCTGAAGCCTCGCTCCCCGGTGCGCTTAAAACCAGAGATTTGATTCCTCTATTTGAGCTGCCTGCGGTTAACCGGAGCGCTCCTGTCCAGTCGTGGCAGTACAAGCAAAAGAAGCATCTTGTCATTTTCTTTTTTCACGGTGCTAGCTGCGGGGTGTGCTGTCAGCTACTGCTGGACTTTGCAAAGCAGTATTCGCACTACCAGAGCGTTGAAACGGAGATTCTAGCCATTGCATCTGGTGCACTTGAGCCTTTGCAGCAGTGGGTAGAGCAAAGCGCGGTTCCCTTTCCGGTGCTGCACGATGGGGAGTGCCAGGTGCTGCGCCGCTATGCTGGGCCACTGCTAGAAGAGGGGTTGGTGGGGGTGTTTATTTGCGATCGCTTCGGCGAACTCTACACCCAGGCCCTTGCCTCAGACGCCGAAAACCTGCCCAGCGAATCCGAAATTCGAGACTGGGCAGGCTTCATTGAT
>DATNQE010000620.1:0-3169 GCA_036702895.1 Trichocoleus sp.
CCGCCGCTGTAATGCGCACTGCAGCGGCTCTAGGGACAGCAGTCGAGACAGCGTCTGTCCCACAGCCAATGTACGGGTTGCCTTGACCAGCTGCTCAAAAGCCGCATTACAGCCAAGTACCCGCTGCTGAGTGTCAGTCCAAACGACTGCATCAGCGACAATGTTTAGAGCGAGCTCTAGTAAGTCCGGATTAGTAGGGGACGGAGCAGTCCAATCCTTGGGCGTGACACTCATGCGAATCAGCAGGGGTACGCCTGCAAAGCGATAAATTATTCCTTGTCCATTGCTGGAGCGTGCCCTAAGACGCCGCTCTAGATCGCGAAATGAACTCGGTATAGTTCAAATTTAGCCAAACATAACGTTTGATCGAGAAGATTCGGAGAAGCCTAACGCTTTCAGCGCCGTTCCCCTGCGCAGCATTAGCCCAGTTGCCCGCTGGCCGCCCGGTAAAGTTCGAAAAGGGATTGACCGTCTTTGGGAAGCTCCACCCCTGAGATCGCAACCTCCGGTTGAATCCGATCTCCCGTTTCCAAAGTTAGGATGTATTGTCGGAGCCGCTGCAGCAAAGGCGCTAGGTAGTCCGCAGCCTCAGGCTGAGTCAATCCGGGCAAAGCAATAATCACGTCTCCATTTCCCCAGTAGCTCGCCACATCAGATTTCCGCAAAAAGGTCTGAATCTGGTAGCCCCAGTACTGCAAAACCGCATGTACCGCATCATGGCCATACCGTTCTTGCAAAGGCAGCATCTCTCGCAGCCGCACTAGGGTGAAGGTGAGGGGAGCCGCCTCTCGCACGGCCTCTTGTATCAAGGCTGCCAAATTATGCCTAGATTGCGTGTAGTTCAACAGCCCCGTCAAAGGATCTTTGACAGAGAGGGTTTGCAGCAGACGGGTTCGCTCTAGGCGGTTGAGGATGCGGGTCAGCAGTTCTGGCCCCACAATCGGTTTGGTGACAAAGTCATCGGCTCCGGCAGCAAAAACCCGCTGCACCGTAGTGCGATCGCTATGGGCCGTTAGAAACAAGATCGGCATATTTTGCCAGTCGGGATCGGTTCGCACGGCCTGACAGAGGTCAATACCGCTCAAATGAGGCATTTCCACATCTAGAATCAGCAGGTCGGGCGAGACTCCATGAAGCACTTCCCAAAAACGCTGAGGCGACTCTAAGGCCATTACCTGCATTCCCCACGGCTCTAGCAGGGGCCGCAGAGCCGCCGTCACCAATGGGTCATCATCCACTACCAAAACTTGCGCTCGGTTTAGAGGGTTGGGATGGTATGCCGTGAGGGTGACCCACACCTGGGCTGGGGTGACAGGCTTGTTAAGCAGCCGTTGAATGCCAGCTTGGGACAGCGCCACCCGATCTGCCCAACTCCCTGATGCAGTCAGCGCAATGATGGGAACTGGCACAGCCCGTGCGGTCAGACTCTGCACAAGCGCCAAAGCGTCTGTTGACAACCCATCTTTGCCCAGATCCAAAACAACGCGGGCAGGGGAAGCTTGTTGCAATATCTGAGCAGCTTCAGTCGCCGTCTCTGCCTGAGTCCACGTTAGGCCTGCTGAATCGATCAAAGGGTGCAGGGCGGCAGTCAAATCTGCTTCCAGACCAACCAACAGCAGGTCAAGGGTCACTTCAGTCGGCTGGGGAGCAGCCGTTGGATCGACCACCAACGTGACCAGTTGATTGATTAGAGCAGGAACGGCGTCTAGTAAAGCAGATTCTGTTTCTAGGAGGGTTTCGATTTGACGTGCGATCGCAGTCCCCGCATCAAGCTCAAACATGCCCAACACGCCAGCTAGCTTGTGAGCAGCTTGGGCTGCCGCTTGACGCAGCGGCATTGGTAAATCCCCTGCTTGGATCGCCGCCGCAGCCTTTTGCAGATTCTCTACCCGCTCAGTCATCAGGCCCCGGTACTGCTGCCACAGCCCAGCCATTGCCTTCTGGAAGTCCTGTTCCAAAGAGGCTGCTGCAGTTGGGGTTGCGAGGGGCACTGGGTCTGTGGAGGGAGTGATACCGCCATCAGGGTTTAACCGATAGCCTAGGCCATAGACGTTCTCAATCCACTCAGTGCTATCGACTTGCTTGAGTTTGCGACGCAGTCCTTTAACGTGAGCCTTAACGCTTTCCTCCAAGGGCGGATCGTCAAAATTCCACAGATGTTCAATAATCTGGCCCCGGCTAAAAACCCGTGATGGGTTGCGCATAAACAGTTCCAGCAGGTTGTACTCCTTCGGCGTTAGCTTTAGAGGAGATCCTGCATGCGTTACCTGACACCGAATTGGATCGAGGCGCAGCGGGCCTACTTCTAGAACGGTGGTTGAGGCCACTTCCCCGCGCCGCAGCAATGCCCTGACACGGGCCTGCAGCTCCTTCAAATTCAGCGGTTTGGTTAAATGATCATCGGCCCCAGCATCCAACCCTCGTACCCGTTCATCGGGCACATCCTTGGCCGTCATTAGTAGAATCGGTACCGAGGAACCCGCAGCCCGCAGCCGCTCACAAAGGGCAATTCCACTCAAATCGGGCAGCCCAACATCGGTGAGAATAAGGTCGTAGGCAGCACTCTGGGCATACTCTAAGCCCATCAAACCATCTGCCACCCAGTCGACCACGTAATTTTGATCGGCTAGGGATTCAACCAGCCGATCTGCCAAAATTTCATCGTCCTCAACCAGCAGGATGCGCATTGTCAGAAGCCGCCTGCAAGGGAATGCTTTGACCTTACCTGGATTCCAAAATTCTAGGAGTTTTAATCAAAATTTCTTCAGCTATTACAAACAAAATTTTCGTACTCGTTTGCATAGCTCATTCAGATGGCTTGGCTCAATGACCGCTTGAGGGGACATTAGAAATTTGTCAAACCCAGAACCAGCCCCAACCTAACTGCGCCTAACTGCGATCGCACTCACAATCCCGCCTGTTTCTACTGCACTCCCCGCGGCTACCAACACATGGAGCAATGCCCCCAGAAGAGAGCACATAAAAATGACGGCAAATTAATTTAGCCGCTAGCGCAGGCGGTGCGATTGCATCGCCTGCGCTAAGTTGCACTAATCAGCGGGCTAATTAACGCTCGATTAACGCCTGGGCCACGAGCGATCGCATTGTCTGCCCAACGTGAAAATGATAAGTGCCGCTGCCTAACATCGAGAGACCAACCTGCATAACT
>DATNQE010000621.1:0-2661 GCA_036702895.1 Trichocoleus sp.
GGTCAGTCGAGGCGAGTACGCTCAGGGACTCAGCCTGCTCCAGCAGACGCTGGCTACCGCCCAGGAGATCGGCTCTCAGGCTCTAGAGGTGATCTCGCTTAACAACCTGGGCTTTGCGTACAGCTACCAGGGCGATTTTGCTCAGTCGCTGGACGTCTACGAGCGCGCTCTGACCTTGGCACGGCAGATGGGGCTGCGATCGCAAGAGGCCTATGCCTTAGCCAACAAGGGCAAAACTTACCACGACCAGGCTCAGTTTGACCAGGCGCTAGACCATTACCAGCAGGCTCTGGCGATTTTTCAAGAGCTGGGAGAAAAACCCGGCGAGGTCAACGTGCGGCGCAACCTGGGCGAGTTTTACAAAACGATTGGGCAATACCCCCAGGCGCTAGAGCAGTACCAGCAGGCCCTCGGCCTCACTCAGGAAATGGGCGATCGGATACTTGAAGGTCAGCTGCTAAGCCGTATGGGCGAAATCTACGAGCGCCAGGGCCAGGATGACCAGGCGCTGGCCCTCTACCAGGAGGCGCTGCAAAAGCAGCAGGCCATTGGCTACCGCCACGGCGAGAGCTACACGCTGCGCCTGCTGGGCCGCTTCCACGCCAGCCAGGGTAAATCTGCTGAAGCCCTAACCGCCCTGCAGCAGTCTTTGCAGATCGCCCAGGCCATCGGCGCCACCCTGCTGGAGGTGCAGGTGCAGACCGAGCTGGGCGCGGTTTATGCTCAGCAGGAGCAGTTTGACCAGGCGGTGGCGGTGCTGCAGCCCGCGCTGGCAACCAGTGCCCGCATTGGCGATCGCGCCAGCAATGCGATCGCATTGAGCCACCTAGGCGAACTCTATGCCCGGCAGGATCAGCCGGCGCTGGCCATCTTCTTCTATAAGCAGTCAGTCAACGCCACCGAGGCTATCCGCCAGTCCATCAACGGCCTGTCGCAGGAGCAGCAGCAGTCTTATACCGACACGGTCGCCAACACCTATCGCCAGCTGGCCGATCTGCTGCTCTCCCAAGACCGGGTGCTCGAAGCTCAGCAGGTGCTTGATCTGCTCAAGGTGCAGGAACTTGAAGACTACCTGCAAAATGTGCGGGGCACCACTCGCACCGCCAGCGGCATCGAGTACTGGCAGCCTGAGCAGGCAATCTTGGCCCGCTACCAGCGGCTGCAGGAGAATGCGGTTGAGCTGGGGCAGGAGCTGGCTCAGCTCACCGCTAAGCAGGCAGCCGGATCGCTGAGCGCTGAGCAGACGGCGCGGCTGCAAGAGCTGACTCGGCTTCAGGCAGAGCTGGCCCAGCAGTTCAATGCCTTTGTCGATAGCCCCGAAATTCAAGACTTTCTCGATCAGCTCACCCGCCGCGCCTACGACCAGACCGTCAAGCTCGACTCCCTGGCCCGCCAGCAGGACAACCTGCGCACTCTCAACGCCGCCCTGTTTTACCCGTTGGTGCTCGAAGATCGCCTGGAGCTGGTGCTGATGACACCTGACTCCGAGCCGATTCGCCGCACGGTAGAAGGGGTTGGCCGAGAACAGCTCAACGCCGCCATCACCGAGTTTAACCGGGCTCTACAGGTGCCGCCGCGCGATGCCGTGACGCCTGCTCAGGAGCTATACCGCTGGCTGATCGAACCGATTGAGGCAGAGCTGGCCGCCGCCGGGGTTGAAACTATTCTCTACTCGCCGGATGGGGCGCTGCGATACGTGCCTCTGGCGGCGCTGCACGATGGTGAGCAGTGGCTGGTGGAGCGCTACCGTATCAACAACATCACAGCTGTCTCGCTGGAGGAATTTGACACCCAGCCCCCCGAGACACCCACGATTTTGGCGGCCGCCTTTGCCGATGAGTCGGTGGTGTACCCCGTTGAGGGCATCGACTACCGGGGCCTGCCCTACGCCGGTGAAGAGGTGGCGCAGCTCAAGTCCACGCTGCCCGCTACTACCTCCCTGCTCAACCAAGACTTTGGCCTGGAGCGCGTGCTGCCGGAAATGGGCCGCTTTAACATTCTCCACTTTGCCACCCACGCAGCCTTCGTCCCCGGCGACCCCCGAGAGTCATTCATTCTCTTTGGCAATGGCGATACGCCCAACCTCAAAGATATTGAAAGCTGGCCCCTGGCCAATGTCGATCTGGTGGTGCTGAGCGCCTGCGAGACAGGTCTGGGCGGCTACGACAACAACGGCGAGCAGATTTTGGGCCTGGGCTACCAGTTTCAAAACCGGGGGGCTCGGGCGGTGGTGGCTTCGCTGTGGCAGGTCAACGACGGCAGCACCCAGGTGCTGATGAATGCTTTTTACGCTGGGCTAAGCCGAGGCTTGGGCAAGGCAGAAGCTCTGCGCCAAGCTCAAGTGTCGTTGATTGCTGGAGAGTCGGGCGCTGACCTAGGGCATCCCTACTACTGGGCTCCGTTTATTCTGATTGGCAACGGTCTGTAAAGGGTCGGTAAGGTTCACGGGGTCTGCCTGAGTCGGCTCGATAGCCGTGGTAGATTGAGTGCGCAGAACAGGGTGGGGGCGTCTAGCGATGGCTTTAACGGAGCGAGCGAGAGGCACCGGGGCAATCGGCGTTGGGGTGATCGGGAGCTTAGCAAGCCTGGTAATGGCGGCTCCGGCTCTGGGACAGAGCCTGATTGTGCCCGACTCGACCCTGGGTAGTGAGTCTTCCAGCG
>DATNQE010000461.1:0-2114 GCA_036702895.1 Trichocoleus sp.
GGGAATGGCCTCGCCGCGGGTTTCGGTACGGATGAACCGTACCACTTCTCCATCGATCTTCATTCGCATGGAGCCAACGGTCGGGGGAGCGTTCTCCTCAACCAGCCCGCTAGCCTCATCGGCCAGGCCGCTAAAGAGATAGATGCCTGTGTTCTGGGGGCGACTGCCCTCAGGGTAGAGCGCCATGCCGCAGCCGCTGAGGTCGAGTTCTGCCAGCGTCAGCGTGCCAACTTCTGGTGCTGGAGCAGCAGGCGCCGTACTGGGGGTTGCCGCAGGAGTCTCTGTTGCAGAGGGTGAGGTCGAAGAAGGGGGTTGGCTGCTGTTGCAGCCCACTAAGGCAGCTGTGCCAATGAGCAGAAATAGGGGGGACTTCATAGGATTTTCGAGCCAAACGGGGTTTTGCTTGAGCACCTGCGGTGGTCGAAGAACGGCCTTCAGAAGCCACCGCAGGCTATAGCGCTTAGGATCTTAATCACTTGCAGTCCAGGGATTTTCGTTGACTATGCCAGATCAAAATAGAAGGACCGCTGTGATCACGGGAGCCTCCAGCGGCATTGGGCGCGCCATTGCCCGCCGTTTAGCCCAGGCCGGATATGACCTGGCGCTCTGCGCTCGCCGATTAAACAGGCTAGATACGCTGAAAACGGAGCTAGAAGCTGAAGGAATTCGGGTGCTGACCCAGGCAGTCGATCTGCGTCAGGAAGCCGACATTCTGGCCTTCTTCGAGGCTATCCGCGCCAGCGGCAGCAGCGTCGATGTACTGGTTAACAACGCCGGTATGGGCCATAAGCAGTCCCTGCTGACCGGCGACACCGAAGCCTGGCGCGAAATGCTAGAGGTCAACGTGCTGGCCCTCTGCATCTGCACCCGCGAGGCGATTCAGGCTATGCGCGCCAGCGGCACCAACGGCCACATCGTCCACATCAGCTCTATGTCGGGCCACCGGGTGCCGGGCGGCAGCGGCATGTACTCAGCAACAAAATTTGCGGTGCGATCGCTCACCGAAGGTCTCCGCCAAGAGCTAAGAGCCGAAGGGCTAGACATGCGCATCTCGTCGGTTAGCCCCGGCTTTGTCGAAACCGAATTCGCGGAGAAATACCACCAGAGCACCGAAAAAGCCCAGGAGCTTTACAGCAAGTTCCCTGTGCTCCAGCCCGAAGACATCGCCGCCGCCGTCGCCTACATTCTGGAGCAACCCGATCACGTCCAGGTTCACGATCTGCTGGTGCGACCTACCCGGCAGGCGAGCTGATTCAATACCTGCCCCTTCTACCCGCTGCCCTTTGCCATTCTATAAATTAGTGGGCTATCAACTGGTAGCATCGCCTATGGTTTGGTGGGCAATGCCCACCCTACATCCCTTCTGCCCTCTGCCCCCTGCCTTCTGCGTTCCTTTCCACCTTCAAACTCCGCAGCCGATTTAGCGCTGCCGCCAGCTCTAGCGGTCGAAAACAGGCCAGTCCCGCAGTGGGCCACGTCTCCAGACAATCCAGCCCAAAGCGCTCGATATCGTCCATCACAGCCGCCAGCGCACCGGGCAGCGGGCGGCCATCGAGGTAGTGGCTGCGGGCGTAGACCATGGCGCTTGCGATCGCACGCACCTGCCCCGGCTCCAGCAGTTGCTCTACTGCCGACAGGTCGATGGTCTCTTCGCCAAAGCGAATACTGTCAACGCCCTGCACCTTGAGGTTGATGTTGCGGTGCCCCCGCGCCGGGTCGATGCTCTCTGGTTTAAGGATGCGGGGGTTTAGCTGACCAAAAGCGGTGCCGCCCTCGCGCTGGCGGTCGGTGGGGTACTGGGCTGCGATCGCAAGGGCCTGCTCCGTCACCACCTGGGGCTGGTAGTGATCCATTGCGATCACGGTGTCGGCCACTTCAAGGTAATCACCGCTGCCGCCCATCACCAGCACGGTAGACACGCCGTAGTCGTCGTAGAGCTGGCGCACCTTGTCTACAAAGGGGGTAATCGGCTCGCGGTCTTTAGCGATTAGCACCTGCATTCTGCGATCGCGAATCATGAAGTTAGTGGCCGAGGTATCCTCGTCGATCAGCAGCACCTTGGCCCCGGCCTCCACCGCTTCGATAATGCTGGCAGCCTGGGAAGTGCTGCCGCT
>DATNQE010000639.1:0-2122 GCA_036702895.1 Trichocoleus sp.
CTATGCCCTGATTCGCCAAAACCCAAAGATCGTGGTGGGGTTTAGCGACATTACCGCGCTGCTGCTGGGCATTCATGCTCAGACGGGCCTGGTGACGTTTCATGGGCCGCACGGATTGACCGCATGGCGATCAGATCAAACTCAGCCCTTTCGTCAGCTCTTGTTCGACGGGACTGTTCAGCGCTTTGAGAATCCCAGCTTGGGCGAGGACGCGGATCGGCTAATGCAGACCCGAGGTCGCATCCAAACCATTGCCCCGGGGCAGGCAACCGGAAAGCTGCTGGGTGGCAACCTGTCGGTAATCTCCGGCATTGTGGGCTCCCCGTATATGCCGGATACTGCGGGAGCCGTTCTCTTTTTGGAAGATATTGGTGAATCTCCCTACCGCATTGACCGGATGCTGACTCAGCTGAAGCTGGCAGGGGTTTTTGATGGCCTGGCAGGCTTTATTTTCGGCCAGTGCCCTAGCTGCGGCCCTGGACAGGATTACGGTTCGCTCACTCTGGAGGAAATTCTGCGGGATCATATTGAGCCTTTAGGCATTCCCGCCTGGTCAGGAGCCTGGATTGGCCATGTCGAGCCGATGTGGACCCTGCCGCTGGGCAGTGCAGTGCGGGTAGATGCCGCAGCGGGAACGATTGAGATGATTGAGCCTGCCGTGAGCTAAGGATCATTGGGATCAATGCCGTGCGACCGCAATTTCTCCTCCAGCTCCCCCAGTCGAGCTTCAGCAATTTCTGCCCTCTGCCGCTCCTGTTCTGCCCTCTGCCGCTCCTGTTCTGCTCGCTGCTCCGCCTGCTGCCGAGCTTGAACTTCGTTCTGGAGTGCCTGAACCAGATCGTCGGGAGCGTACAGCTTTTCGCCCGTGTTCTCCCGGTAAAAAGCGATCAGCGCATCTTCGACTTCAAGCCGAAGCTGGAGCGGTTCGCTGCGGCCATTGGTAATCGAGAGGTACATTCCCTCGATCAGGCGAAAGCCTTTTAGCTTGTGAGGAATCCACTCGCTCTTGGGGTCGAACAGCCAGTATTCCTTGACTTCTAGCTGCTCATACAGATTTTTCTTGTGTTCCAGGTCGTAATGCTGAGTGCCTTCTGAAGTAATTTCAAAAACTACCGAGGGGACTGCGCCTTCCTCCCAGATTTTGTAATTGTCACGAGGCCCAGGAGCGACATCTCGAATCACCATGATGTCTGGGGCCACGCGCAATTTTGGGTAGCCCTGGGCGTAGTAGAGAAATTGATCGGCTAAAACGATTGCCTGCTGGCCCTCTAGGTACTGCCTTAGGGCCACAACCGCATTGATGATGGCATCTATATGAACGGAAGTCTCGGCCAAAGGGGCTCCGTCAGAGCTGGGGTAGACGACTTCGGCAGCCTGCTGGGAAGGGGTTACAACCATAGCTTTCAGCAGAAACGAGCGGGTGTCCCCATTATGACGCCTGACCAAATTCCCAGGGATTAAGCTCGCTCAAGATTTTGAAGCGGACATGGTTGATGGCCAAGTTGCCCAGCCGGGCTTCTGGGCTGTCTTCGGGCAGCATGAGCTTCTCAAAGGAGATGTCTTTGCCCATTTCTACGTGCCACCAGGGCAGGCCCATGAAGAAGCGAGTGGGGTAGGGGCCGCCATCATCAATGTCGTCAGGGTTGGACTCCATAGGCACCCAGCCGTAGTCGGGGATATAGAACTCAATCCAGACGTGGTTAAAGTCGGGCTCTAGAAATGTGTCAAGCTTGTCGGCTTGGGGCGGGCACTTGTAGCGGCCCACGGTGCGGCAGGCGATGCCGTTGAGCCGCAGCAGCGCCAGCAGCAGCCCAACGTATTCACCGCAGGAGCCGACCCCCCGCTCCAGCACAACATCGGGGGTATCTATGGCAGGGGTGACAGCGTAGGTGAGCTGGTCATAAACGTAGTCTCGAATGCTCAAAACCTTGCGCAGCAGATTGGTTTCGTTGCGTACAGCGGCGGCGGCGGCGGATTGAATCAGGGGATGATCCATCGACAGGTCATCGTCGTCAATCAGGTATTTCTCATGGAAAGACTCGGGCAGCGGCGGGGATTTTTCTACGTTGCGGGGGGTGAGGATGTACTTGATGCCGTAGACCTCTAGGGTGGCTTTCCAGCC
>DATNQE010000651.1:0-5757 GCA_036702895.1 Trichocoleus sp.
CCGCCGCTCCATTAACCTGGTGGCACCAGGCAGCCAAATTGAGCTGCTCGACCCCGATGGGCGGCAGCGCGTTGGCAGCGGCACTAGCTTTGCAGCCCCGCACGTAGTGGGCACCGTAGCCCTGCTGCAGCAGCTGGCGGATCGCCAAATTCGAGCTGAATTGCCCAACTGGGGGCTGACAGCGCGCAAGCCGGTGGTGACCAAAGCCATACTGATGAACTCGGCGGACAAGCTGCGCGACACGGGCGACGGCCTGCGCTTGGGCATGGCCCGCACACTGCTAGACGAAAAGAACCAAACCTGGGTTGAGTCAGATGCCTATCGCGATCGCACTATCCCTCTGCACAGCGAACTCGGTACCGGCCACCTAAACGCGTACCGGGCCTACCAACAGTTTACCCCCGGTGCGTTTTCTCCCGATGCGCCCATTCCGGCCATCGGCTGGAACTATGCAGCGATGGAGTCGCCCGTGCCGCCGACCAATCTGCCCCGCACTAACGCTGCGATTCGCTACCAGGACTATGTCTTTGAGAGCCCTCTACAGGGCGGCAGCTACCTCTCAGCAACGTTGGCCTGGGAACGGTTTGTCGTGCTCAACGACGCCAATCGCAACGAACTGTACGATCTGGGCGAAACCTTTGAGGACCGGGGGTTAAAGAACCTAGATCTCTACCTGATGCGAGCTGAGGACGAGGATATCAGCGCCAGCATTTGGTCGTCTGAGAGCGGAGTTGACAGCGTTGAACACATTTTTTATCAAATTCCGGAAACCGGACGGTACAAACTGAGGGTTATTTACCATCAGCAGGTACCGGACGAGATTGTGCAGCCCTATGCCCTAGCATGGTGGGCCATGCCCGCCCGGTAGTTCGCTGAACGCTTGTTTTGGCCTACCTACCTGGGGAGAATTGCGTCTATGGCTGATGTAAACGACACGTTGGGCTTTACCTGCGCGCGTCTTTGCCAGGAAGTCTACAAAGACTTTGCCGGCATTCGATTTGAAGCGTTGCCCGACATGGAAACAACTCTGATCCAAAGTGAGGATTCGGGCTTTACCGACACGCAGGTCGCGTTTCTGCACAAAGAAGGGTCAGAGCGCACCTATGTGGTGTTTCGCGGCAGCGACAAGTCCGTCGACTGGATGAATAACTTCCAGTTTCGCCAGCAGGTCTACCCCTACGGCGACGGCAATAGCGATGTCAAGTTTCACCGAGGCTTTATGGCGGCCTACTTCGCCGTGCGCGATCGGCTGCTGCCAGCGGTGAAAGACATCACCTCACCCCACATTGTGGTGACAGGCCACAGCCTGGGCGGAGCTTTGGCAACGATTGCCGCCCTGGATATGCAGTACAACATCACTAGCAAAAGCAGTCAGACGATTTCCGCCTACACCTTTGGTGCTCCTCGGGTAGGCAATCGGGCTTTAGTAGCGTCCTACAACAACCGGGTGCCCAACTCTTACCGCTACGTCTTCGGCTGGGATATTGTCACCCGCATTCCCCGAGCCTGGCAGGATTACACCCATGTCGAGAAGGAAATCGTGCTGGGCTCTCGCTGGACCTGGAAGTTTCTCAGTCGGCGCTTCAGCGACCACGCAATTACCAATTATGTGACCGCCCTAGAGGAGGAAGTGAAGAAAAAGCTTTAGCGCCAACCAGTTAAGTCACGCTCGCTAAGCAGCCAATTTAGAGCCAGCCAAAAGCCAGCAGGTTTCGGCTGGCAGTCTGCATGAGCTATAGCAGTAAACAGATTGGTTAGGACACGGGGTTGGGGGCTGCGCCTCACACCCCTATTGCTCTCAAAGGTCTTGACTAGCTCGACACAAGCTATATCCCCACAGCCTGTTACCAAATCTGTAATTGCGGCATCGGCAAAACCCACCTGAGCCACAGTAGAGGAGTGACTTTTGCTAGGGATGATGTTGTGAAAACCATGACGCTCAAGTGGCTGGTTCTGTTGGCGCTGGCAGCCGTGGTGGTAGCCAGCTTTTTGGGCTGCACCCGCGCTCCGGACCAAGCAGCCGCCTCTGGTCCGACAGCCGGCACACCCGAGCCTGCGCCGCTACCTGGCAATGGCGCTCCGGCCGACGCAGTAATCGACCCGCAGCTGGTGACGGCCCAAAATCGCTTTGGCTTTCTGCTGCTCTCTCAGCTGCAGCAGGAGCAGCCAGACGAGAATCTAGTAGTCTCCCCGCTCAGCGTGTTTATGGCGCTGTCTCTGGCACAGATGGGAGCAAAGGGCGATACGCTGGCGGCGATGGAGCAAACGCTGCAGCTAGAGACACTGGATGCGGCGACGGTCAATGGTGCGATCGCAAGCCAAATCGCCGCCCTTACAGCGGCTGACCCCACCGCTCAGCTAGCAATGGCCAATTCCCTTTGGGCCAGAGCGGGCGGCATTGAGCTTAAGCCCGAGTTCGTGCAGGCAGCCCAAGCCCACTACCAGGCCGAAGTGAATACTCTAGACTTCGACCAGCCCACTGCGCTGCAAGCAATTAACCGCTGGGTGGGAGAGGCCACCGCAGGGAAAATTCCCGCCATTTTGGACCAGATCAGCAGCAACGATGTGCTGTTTCTGCTCAACGCTATTTACTTCAAAGGTACCTGGCAAACCCCTTTCGATCCAGAGCAGACTGCTGAGGCGGCGTTCTACTCGCCTGGCGGCAGCAGCACAACCCACCCGTTGATGTCCCGCTCCGGAGACTTTCTCTACAGCGAAACCGACACCTTTCAGGCGGTTAGCCTGCCCTATGGTGGCGGTCGCCTGAGAATGGTTGTGCTGCTTCCCCAGGAGGGCATTTCCCCAGCGGACCTTCAGAGGCAGCTCACGGCCGATACCTGGAGCCAGTGGACCGCAGAGCTGCGTAGGCGACCCGGCAGCCTCAAGCTGCCACAGTTTCAGCTGGAGTATGGAGCCAGCCTCAACTCAACGCTGTCGGCCCTGGGGATGGAACCGGCTTTTGACCCCGACCAGGCAAACTTTAGCAACCTCAGCGACACCTCCACCCACATTAGCGAGGTCAAACATAAGACCTACATCGAGGTCAACGAGGCAGGCACTGAGGCCGCCGGGGCAACCTCAGTCGGCATCAGCGTAACGTCGGCCCCAATCGATCCGCCCCAGCCCTTCGAGATGGTCGTTAATCGTCCCTTTTTCCTGGCGATTGAGGATGGTGCCAGTGGCTCCCTGCTGTTCCTCAGCTGGATCGTCAATCCCGCCTCCTAAGGCTAAGCATCTGGTAGGGTATAGCAATCGCCATTTGGGTTAGGACGTTTGACTAGAAATGGTTAAGAGGCGATTGCGAGCCAGGTCGTGCCCCAGTTCTAGCAGCTGACCGATTACCATTGTCCTAAGCGAACTGGCCAAAACTATAGAAAGCAACGTTGGCTTTACCAGGCAGGAGGAATAACGATGACAGCGTCCACCGTGAGCGGCATTCAAATCGAACGGCAGCCAGGCCCTCAGCGGCTGGAGACCCTAGGTGTATTTTCCTGGCCCACCTGGTCGAAAGAACCTTCCCAGTTTCCCTGGGTCTATGACGAAGCCGAGACCTGCTACTTGCTATCTGGGGATGTAACGGTCACGCCCGAAGGCGGTGAGCCTGTAACCCTAGGGCAGGGAGACTTAGTCACCTTTCCTGCAGGGATGCGCTGCACGTGGGAAATTCGAACCGCAGTTCACAAGCACTACCGCTTTGGCTAAAGCTTTGCGGTGTTCAGCTGTTCAATCGCTGTTTAAAACTCAAGAGGGGCGCTCTTTACAAGCGCCCCTCTTGAACTAACAGGCGTTACCGGCTCAATCGGTTCACTGAAATCACAGGATTAGCTTTTACCGATTGTATTCACTCAGTCGGCGCTGCCACTCCTGGTCGATCTTGTCAGGGTTTTCGGCTTCCTGCTCGATCAGATCGCGCTCAGTGGTGTAGGCCAGGTTCTCCTGACTCACGACCGTTTGAGCCGCAAACTGGCGGGCGAAAGCAAGCTTCTGTAGAAGCGGTTGGTCAGCGTTGGTAAGTGCGATCGCACGCTCCTGCCGTTCGTAGTTGCGTTGGTCAATTTGGCGATTTTGGCGCTGCACCCAGAAATAGCGCACTAGGGGAAGGGTGAGGAAAGCAGCACCATACCCCAGCAGCAGCCAGTAGATGGAGCTGGCAAAGGCTACCAACCCCCCCAGTTCTGCCACCAGCGCCTGGTCTCGCAGCAGGCTGCCCAAAGCCAGAGCGCCTACTAGATTCACGCCGCCTAAGCCAATAGCGGTCATGATCTGCCCAGACGTAGCCTGACTAAAGCGGCGCGGCAGCTCCTGAAGAAACTCCGGCACTTTGATCGACCTGTGATCGGCAGCAGTCACCTGCAGCTCAGGGAAGTGATAAACAATTTGGCCGTCGGGGCTAACCTCGGGCTGGCCGTTAAACCGGCTCAGCACCGGCAGCATGTAGTCTTCATTCTCCCGTGACCAGCCCTGGCCCAGGTTGTCCAGATAAGGCGCAATCTGCTCAGCCGCTACAGCGCCCTGATGATCACGAATAACCGCCCCAATAGTCTGCCAGCGGCGCTCCTCCAGGTCAGCGTTGGGGTTGCCGTCGCCGAACAAGAAGGAAAATATAGCTTCCAGGAAGTTGAGCTGGTTCTCCCCGCGGCTGTCTCGGCGAAGCTGCTGTCGTCGCCGGTTGCGGCCGTAGTTGAAATCAAACAGGTAGAAGAAATCTGGCCCAAACCAGATCCGGGGCATGAAGATAAACCCGCCGCCACCACCACCATACCCTCGCCGATCGTCTCGGTCGTTGCCTTGGCCCGACGATTGAGCCGCAACAGTCAGAGCAATGACGGCAAAGACAATGAGCAGTAGGGACAAAATCAGCAGAATGCCGAAGGAGACCCGAATCAGGTAAAACAGCACTCGCCAGATGCGGCTCCAGGTTTCCTGCAGTCGCAGCCGCCAGTACTTGCTAAACAAAACCACACGGGCATTGCGGGGAAACTGATAGGCTATCTCCCCCGCTTCAGATACCTGCAGGTGAGCCTGCACATCGGAGGCCAGAGCCAAAACCCCCTGCTGAGCCACGGCTAGAGGCAACCCGGCCGTCGCGGCCACATCTCCAACGGTGACCCGATAGCCCAGTTGCTCAACCGCCTGCAGCACAGCTGCATTTTGCGCCATAGGATACTCCCTTCACATTGCAGCGCTTGCGCTTTCTAAAACTTTTCCAGACTTTCTCTATCTACCAGTATAGAAATTGCCAGCGGCTACCAGCGGCGGTAAACCGTACTCTTGAGTTTTAGAGATCCGTCTAAAAGCAAGGGTTAAGAGCAGCAATAGCGTGAGGGGCTCAGGGGTTGGGCGTTCGGTGCTCAGGCATGATCGAGCTACCGTCCTGCCAACCGGATGGGGCAGCCGCCAGTGGGCGGGTTCCCAGCGAGTAGGTTGATCGAGGAATAGACCTGGGCCTCTAGGCAGCGCCGCATAGAAAAAGCAGGTCAGGGCTTTAAAAAGCCTGACCCGCTCCGTTGGAAAACAAATCTAACCGCTTAGGGGCTAAGCGCGCTTGCCTAACACCTGATCCTTAAGGGAGTTGATATCTTCTACCAATTCCTGACGGTTGGAAGCTCGCAGCAGATAGCGGTAAACGAACCAGCCGCTGTAGGTCAATCCAATCAGTTCAAAGGTGGGAGAGAGCAGCGGGATTTCGTTAATCGCCCCCAGAACTGCCAGCACTAGCTTGACCGAGATAATAGAGGCAAAGAGCAGCCCTATGGT
>DATNQE010000655.1:0-4273 GCA_036702895.1 Trichocoleus sp.
GGTATATCAACTGAGCCAGTCCTCTTTTCTGCTGGGGCTTGTGGGCTTTGCCAGCCAGATTCCTAGCTTTGTACTGGTCCCTTTCGGCGGCGTGCTAGTAGATCGCTGGAATCGGCACCGAGCGCTGGTGGTTACTCAGGCTTTGGCCATGGTTCAGTCGCTGAGCCTGGCGGCGCTGGCGCTAACAGGCACTATTCAAATCTGGCACATTATTGCGCTGTCGCTGTTTCAGGGCTGTATCAACGCCTTTGATGCACCTACCCGGCAGGCTTTTGTACCAGAAATGATTGAGGATCGAGGGGCGCTCGCCAATGCGATCGCGCTCAATTCCTCACTGTTTAACAGCGCCCGTTTGGTAGGACCGTCCATAGCAGGCGTTTTGGTCGCGACGATCGGGGCTGGCTACTGCTTCTTAATTGATGGCCTCAGCTACATTGCTGTCATTGCCGCCCTGCTAGCGATGCGGATTAAACCCACTCAAAATCAATCGCTCAAAACCCCGATCTCTCTACCTAACATCGGCAAACAGCTCAAGGAAGGGCTGGGCTACGCCTACGGGTTCAAGCCCATGCGGGCAATTTTGCTGCTGCTGGCCCTGGTTAGCTTTATGGGGATGCCCTACACCGTGCTGCTGCCCATTTTTGCCACAGACATCCTCAAAGGGGGGGCTAGCACCCTGGGCATTTTGTCAGCTGCGGCGGGGGTAGGCGCTCTAGCGGCGGGAGTTTTCCTGAGCCTGCGCAAAAGCATTTTGGGGTTGGGGCGGTGGATTGCTCTGGCTCCGGCCTTGATGGGCACTGGGCTAGCGGTCTTTGCGCTGTCTAAAACGCTCTGGCTCTCAACCCTGATGATGGCGCTAGTAGGCTTTGGATTTTTGATTCAGTTTGCCTCTAGCAACACGATTATTCAGACCATTGTCGACGACGACAAGCGGGGCCGAGTGATGAGCCTATACATCATGGCGTTTATGGGCATGATGCCCCTGGGCAGCTTGTTCTCAGGCATCCTAGCTGATTGGATCGGGGCGCCCAACACCCTGCTGATTGGCGGCCTCTGCTGCGTAGCCGGATCGTTTTTGTTCAAGCGCGAACTGCCTCGACTGCGGCAGATTTTGCGGCCTGTCTACACCCGGTTAGGAGTGATTTGAGGGTAACTTGGCGGCTTAGGCTCAAGCTTCATCAGGTGTGGGCTAACGACAGAAACGGCCTGAAACCCGACCAATCATAAAGTTTTGTAACACAATAGAAGATAGGCATTCCTGTTGGAATCAAATTCATGACGGCTATCCAAGACGTGACTACGACTCAAGCTCCTGCTGAGGCCAAAACCCTGCCCGCAGGTGGCCCGAATCCCCACCAGTTTGACTGGGCCGAAGCCTGGTACCCCGTTCACTACGTCGAGGACCTGGATCAGCAGAGCCCTACCCGCTTCACTCTGCTCGAACGCGACATTGTCATTTGGTGGGACCCTAAGGGTGAAACTTGGCGCGTTTTTGAAGACAAGTGCCCGCACCGGCTAGCGCCCCTGTCTGAGGGGCGGATCAACGAAGAAGGGCTGTTGGAGTGCCCTTACCACGGCTGGGCTTTCTCCGGCAGCGGCGCCTGCGAGTTCATTCCCCAGCAGCCGGCCGAAGCGTCAATTAGTGCCGGACGCGCCTGTGCTACCTCAATGCCCACAGCCGTTCGTCAAGGGCTGCTGTTTGTCTACCCCGGCAAAGCCGAGAACGCCGAAAAAGTAGCGGTTCCGATTATCGATCCGGTGGAGGAGGAGCCCGATGGCTGGGTCATGCTCAACACCTTCCGCGATTTGCCCTACGACGCACTGACCCTGCTGGAAAACGTCATCGATGCCAGCCATATCCCCTATACCCACCACAAAACCGTGGGTAAGCGGGAAAATGCCGCGCCCATGGCGATGGACGTGCTGCAGGCTGATAAGCAGGGGTTCCGGGGAGTCTGGCCGGAGGGGCCGCGCAAGGGCAAGCTGGGTACTCAATACACCCGCTTTGTCGCCCCCGCCCTGATGTACCACGACCTGACCTCCAAGCAGTTCGGCAGAACCCTCACCGTGGTCTACGCCACGCCTATGCGCAAGGGTGAGTGCCGCCTGTTTGCCCGATTCCCCTTCAAGTTCTCCTCCAAGCTGCCGGGGTTCTTCATCAAGCTCACGCCCCGCTGGTTCAGCCACATCGGCAACAACAGCGTGCTGGAGGACGACCAAATTTTTCTGCACGTTCAGGAGCGCCTGTTAGAGCAGGCAGGCGACAAGCCCTACGCTCAGGCCTGCTACCTGCCTACCGAGGCCGACCGCTACGTGCTAGAGCTGCGCAAGTGGGTCAGCAGCTTTAGCGCCGATCCCTTCCCCGGTCAAACGCTTCCCCCGGAACTTTCAAAAGACGCGCTGCTCGACCGCTACCACTCCCACACCCAGCACTGCGGCAGCTGTCGCAAGGCGCTCAAGCGGATTCGTCAGGTTCGCGGCGGGGCCGTGGGCGTAGGTGCGATCGCACTCTCCCTCTACCCGCTTCTGCTCACCCTGGTCGGCCAACCACCGCTCTGGGCCGCCATTGTCTACACGCTGATTCCTCTGACGGCAACAGCTGTTTGGGCCTATCTGGGGAAGCTGCAGCGCCAGTTTTACGAAGGACTGGAGATTCCACCACGTAATCAGCGCTAGGGTCTATTCGAGGGATTCGGTCACTGGGAAAAACTCTAGCCGGTAGCGGTACAGCGCTACCGGCTGGTCAATGGCCTTGAAGTAATCGGGGTCTTGGGGCGACAGATAAATAGCCGTCACCTGATCCGCCTCGATGACTGGGCTGCCGTCAGCTAATCGGTGGTAGGCCGTAGTCGTCTCCACCTCGTTTAAGTAGAGCTGGGCCGTGCCCCGAAACACCTGCTGAAACACTTCGCTGGTGACAAAGGTATCGGCTGCAGGGGTTTCCACCGCCCGTGCCTGGACGGTGGACTCTAGCGTGCGCACGGAAGACTCGCCGCGAATGCGATCGCTCTTGAGGATCGTCACCTGTCGATTGGGGTTTTGAGGATCCACCTTAACAGCCTGCACGGCCTCGTCGCCCAGGTAGGCCTTAGCCAGGCTCATCCCGTTGTAGGCCCGGTCGGAAACGATTTCAGGGCGATGGAGCACTGACACAATGCCCCTGGCCCGGGCTGGGACAAAGCGCACCAGGCACTCCACCGCCTGGTCCAGGAATTCCCGGTTGCTCTCAAACCCCGGCGTTACAACCTCCGGAGCTAGTGGCGCAGCCAAGTCCACCAGCGTTGTTTTCATTCGCCAGGTGCCCACCATCCAGTCTGGGTAGGCCAGGTCGCCCTGAGCCGTCTGCACAGGCGGCTTGCTAGACCAGTCGGGGAACTGCTCTAGCCGCCCCAGCAAAGGCCCCGCCTGCGCCTCACCGCTGCACAGCAGCCACACCAGCAGCAGCAGCGACAGCCAAAACAAACGACGCTTAATTAGGGTTAGAAGCGATCGCACCATAGCGTAGGGCGGGCACTGCCCACCAAACTTATCAACATTAGGACAATAGGGGCACTCGCCCCCCCACCATTAGAACAGGTTCATGTCAGTCACAGCGCCCTGGCTGCTCGACGACACTAGCTTCGCATACTTGCCCAGAATGCCTCTAGTGTAGCGGGGCAGGCGCGGGGCCCAGGCAGAGCGCCGCTGCTCCAGCTCCTCAGCAGGCACATTGAGCTGCAGCAGGTTGGCATCGGCATCGATGGTGATAGAGTCGCCCTCCTGCACCAGACCAATAGTGCCACCCACCGCCGCTTCAGGCGCCACATGGCCCACCACCATGCCGTAGGTGCCGCCAGAGAAGCGGCCGTCGGTAATCAGCCCCACCGCATCCCCCAGCCCTGCGCCAATAATGGCCGACGTTGGGGCCAGCATTTCCCGCATACCGGGGCCGCCCTTGGGGCCTTCGTAGCGGATCACCAGAATATCGCCCGCCTGAATCTGCTTCGCCAGAATTGTCTCCAGGCACTCCTCCTCCGACTCAAACACGCGAGCGGGACCCGTGATGCGGCGGTTCTTGATGCCCGTCAGCTTAGCAACGGCTCCTTCCTCGGCCAGGTTGCCCTTGAGAATGCCGAGGTGCCCCAGGGGGTACATGGGATTGCTAAAGGGCCGAATCACATCCTGGTCGGACCGAGGTTCTGCCGGAATATCAGCCAGCACCGCTTCGACAGTTTGACCCGTAATGGTCATCGCGTCGCCGTGAAGCAGGCCGTTGACCAGCAGCATTTTCATT
>DATNQE010000663.1:0-2041 GCA_036702895.1 Trichocoleus sp.
CTCTACCCTGTCCAGGATTCTCCAGATAAAAATGCCGCTCCTCAGCATCAGAAATCTGGGCCAGCACAATCTTGCTGAGACGGCTTTGGGCAATTTGGGTGAGGGCGCGACTGACGGTCTGCTTGAAGGTGAGCGTTGCTGTTTGTAGTATCGGCCCAGTTGCTCCACCACTGCGGTATCCATAGGTGCCGCCGCTGGCGGCAAGCTGCTCTAGCTGGTCAATCTGCCGCAGCACCCGCTGAGTCAAATCGTCGAGTGGGGCATCGGGGGTAATGAGCAGATTGGCGGTCAATAGACAGCTCTGGTGGCTGCGGCTTACCTGCCAGTTGGGCAGAAATACGCTGGCAGCGGGAAACGGTGGCTCTGGGCTGCGGTGCTGAGGAAAGAAGGTGAAATTACAAAAAAAACGCGGGCTGGGGGGACTCGCCTGAAACTTCTGCAAAACTGTTTGGCGAGTCCAGGATTCAACAAAATGCTGAGCCTGCTTGAAGCGGTGATGGCCTTCAGAGGTATGAGCCAGCGTAGTGCCGTAGGCGACGGTTGCTCTACCCTGTCCAGGATTCTCCAGATAAAAATGCCGCTCCTCAGCATCAGAAATCTGGGCCAGCACGGCCAGTGGGTCTATTGGCGGTAGGTTAAAGCTGAGGCTGGCAACTTTGGGCTGATTATCTTGAATAGCGAGTTGATAACAATCTGTTAGAAAAGCATGAATTGAATTGCCGTAGAGCAGGCAGTCAGAGCGGTAGGGAACTACTGGCATGGAGAGGGGATCACTAAAGGCGTTTAAAAATCCATGTCTCAAAGCGTAGCTGAGAATTGCCCCATGCCTTGCGCTATGGGCATTCAGCCAAGTATTCCTACTGGTAACATATTCAGTTCAAGCCACGCTAGCTGAGCCACGGGAGTTCACGCAGCTTAATAGTGAGTGCCCGTTTTGCGGTGGTGGACGGCGGTTTTGGCGTCGTTGTCAAGTACTTTTCCGGTATCAACGACCGCGTAGACTACCCAGTGATCCCCTGCTTCCATGCGCTTGTCGATCCGACATTCGAGGTATGCGATCGCATCTTTCAAAATCGGCGAACCGTTGCTGGCCTCATCGATTGCCACGCCCTCAAAGCGGTCTTCCGCTGGCCCAAAGGGCTTGAGGAAATGGCGCATCAGGCCCAGGTAGTTGCCCTCGCCCAAAATGTTTAGCACAAAGGAACTGCCGGGGTACATCAGCGCCTCAACCGCTCGCTCCTTCGCCACCGCCACCGTGAAACCGGGCGGCGTAAAGGTGGCCTGCGACACCCAGGAGGCCAACATGGCGCTAGAGACATCTCCCTGCTTAGCGGTCACGATACAGAGGGAACCCATAATCCGCCCGACTGCTTGCTCCACTGAAGTTGCCGGGGTGCGGGGTGCTTTGGCCCGTCGAGCTTTCTTGAGCGACTGGGCAAAGTCGGTGCCTACTTCCTCGCAGTACTTGAGAGTGACATCGGTGGGCTTGAACTTAACGCGAATGGGATCAAAGGCCAGGGAGTAGCCGCCATCCTTGAGCTTGCCTTCTAGCAGGTCAATGGCCTCGCCGCTCCAGCCAAAGGAGCCGAAGACTCCAGCAGGCTGATTTTTCGAAGCGTTGGAAAGCACAATGCCCAGGGCCGTCTGAATCTGCGTAGGCGCGTGGCCGCCCAGCGTGGGGGAGCCGATTAAGAACCCCGACGACTTCTCGACCGCCGCCTTGATTTCATCCGGCTCAGACTGTTCGGCGTTGATTGCCTCCACCGCTACCCCCGCCTTGGTAATGCCCCTGGCCAGCGCCTGAGCAATGGTTGCCGTATTGCCATAGGCTGAAGCATAGATCAGCGCTACCGACTGCTCCTGGCTCTTCTGGGTCTCGCTCCAGTGGCGATAGCCCTGAAACAGCTCCTTGGCCCCGTACAGCACCACCGGCCCATGACCGGGAGCCAGCACCCGAAATTGAAATGTCTCCAGCTTGTCAAGCGCTGCCGTTACCTGGCGAATGCTGGGGGCCATCAGGCAGTCAAAGTAGTAGCGGCGA
>DATNQE010000687.1:0-2431 GCA_036702895.1 Trichocoleus sp.
GGCCACAGTAGAGCTGCAGCAGACGCAGAATACCATGCAGATGGTGATGCTGGGCGGAATTGCTCTATCGGTTGCGATCGCATCGCTTCTGGCCGGGGCGATCAGCCGTGCCATTGCCCAACCCATTAACGACGTCAGCACAGTGGCCCAACGCGTAACCGAAGAAGGCAATTTCAACCTCAGAGCACCCATCAGATCCCAAGATGAAACGGCCGTGCTGGCCGTTTCCCTAAATCACCTAATCCAGCGGGTTAAGCAGCTGCTGGAGGAGCAGGAGGCCGCCACTCAGCAAACCCTGATGCAGAGTGAGAAGATGTCGAGCCTGGGCCGCATGGTGGCTGGGGTCGCCCACGAAATCAATAATCCGGTCAACTTCGTCTACGGCAACCTGCGCCACATCGAAACCTACGCCAGCGACCTGCTCGATCTGATCCACACCTTCGAAGCCTCTATTGCTCAGCCCACATCGGCGGTGGAAGAAAAAGCTGCCGACATCGATCTGCCTTTTCTGGAAGAGGACTTGCCTAAACTGCTGCAGTCAATGCGGGTGGGCGCTGAGCGAACCCGCCAGATTGTGCTCAGCCTAAAGAATTTCTCGCGTCTAGACGAAGGGGAAGCGCACCCCCTTGATCTGCACGAATGCCTCGACAGCACCCTGCTTATTCTCAATAACCGCACCAAAAAAGGCGTCACCATCGTTCGTAACTACGGTCAAGCCTCAGCGATTGAGGGCTTTGCTGGGAGTCTCTATCAGGTGTTTATGAACCTGATTGCCAACGCCCTCGATGCGCTGGAGGAGCAACCGCCAGAAACGCCCCAAATTACCATCACTACAGAGCGTATTGAGGGTGATCGAGTGCAGATTCGGATTGCCGACAACGGCCCAGGGATTGCGGCAGACCATCTGTCTCGTATTTTTGAAGCCTTTTTTACGACTAAATCGGCAGGCATCGGCACCGGGCTCGGTCTGGCGATTACTCGGCAGATCATTGAGGAGAAGCACTGTGGCCGCATTACCTGTGAATCGGCCCCCGGCCAGGGAACTCAGTTTACTCTAGAGCTGCCGGTGCGGCGTTCTCGCCCTGTGGCTGATGGCCTGCAGGAGGAGCTCGTTGAGGGAGTGGCTAGCTAACTCACGACAACTTGGGTAGGCTTTGCCTGAAATTTCGGGGAATCTCAGCCTCGACCCACCGTTACGAAATGTCTCATGGCAAAATCGATAGGTACACTGGCAGTAAGCCTGCGAGCAATCCGCCCGTAGGTGTCAGCCCCTGTTTTTTTAGGCCCCTCGATTTTGCGATGACGGCAGCCATTCCCACCCTCTCTACCCAATACGATCCCTCTGTTGCAGAAGCCAAGTGGCAGCAAAAGTGGGAAGAACAGCAGGTCTTTAAAGCCCAGCCGGAGCAGGGCGGCGATCCCTACTGCGTTGTCATCCCGCCGCCCAACGTGACAGGCAGCCTGCACATGGGCCACGCCTTTGAAAACGCTCTGATCGACACGCTGGTGCGCTATCACCGCATGCTGGGCCGCAATACGCTGTGGCTGCCCGGCACCGACCACGCCAGTATTGCCGTGCAAACCATTCTGGAGCGGGAGTTGCGATCGCAGGGCAAAACCCGCAATGACGTGGGCCGCGAAGCCTTCCTAGAGCGAGCCTGGGAGTGGAAGGAAGAGTCCGGCGGCACCATCGTCAATCAGCTGCGCAAGCTGGGCGTGTCGGTGGACTGGAGCCGCGAGCGCTTCACCATGGATGAAGGCCTCTCGGCAGCGGTGCTGACGGCCTTTAACAGAATGTACGAGGAGGGGCTGATTTACCGGGGCAACTACCTGGTGAACTGGTGCCCCGCCAGCCAGTCTGCGGTGTCGGATCTGGAGGTCGAGAGCAAAGAGGTGGACGGCAACCTCTGGCACTTCCGCTATCCGCTGACCGATGGCTCTGGCTATGTAGAGGTCGCCACCACCCGCCCCGAAACTATGCTGGGCGACACGGCGGTTGCGGTCAACCCCAACGACGAGCGCTATCAGCACCTGGTGGGCAAAACCCTCACCCTGCCCATCATGAACCGGGAAATCCCGATCATCGCCGACGAGTACGTCGATGCCGCCTTTGGTACAGGCTGTGTGAAGGTGACTCCGGCCCACGACCCCAACGACTTTGAAATGGGCAAGCGCCACAACCTGCCCATGATCAATGTCATGAACAAAGACGGATCGATGAACGAAAACGCTGGCTCCTTCCAGGGGCTGGACCGTTTTGAAGCCCGCACAGCCGTGGTGCAGCGGCTGGAGGAAGACGGTGTGCTGGTGCGGGTGGAAGACTACCACCACACGGTGCCCTACAGCGATCGCGGCAAGGTGCCCATTGAGCCCCTGCTCTCGACCCAGTGGTTCGTCAAAATTCGCCCGCTGGCCGACAAGGCGCTGGACT
>DATNQE010000699.1:0-6158 GCA_036702895.1 Trichocoleus sp.
CCAGCGCCTTGATCTGCGGCTCGGTTTTCTTAAATCCCTCCAAGCTGAGCCATTCCTGCTGGCGCTGGGAGGCATAGCCAAACAGCGCCAGGCTAACAACGGCGGCGGCTGAAAGGAGGGCAGCTGCGATCGCACCGTGCCCCACCACGGTGGGCTGCCTCGTCTCAGCATCAAACAGGTGATCAAACAGGTGGTGGTACCAGTCTGACCTGCGACTTTCGGGGCTGGGGAGCACCTGAGAATCTGCAGGCGGCGCAACGAGCGGGGCTAGCTCATGTTCAGGCCCTTCTTGGGCAAGTGTCATATCAATGCCTTATGAATATCTGGGCTGATACCAGGACAGCTAAGTTTGTCAATAGATAGATAATTCCCTGAGCAACGCGGTGAGCAAACTGTGCTAGCTGCCACTCATAAGCCGCCATAACCCCCTTAGTTTATGCACTAACGGCGGAGGCAAGCGACCTTAAGAACGATCCTTAAGGCGGATATGGTTCCCTTACTGGATCTTTACATTGAGTTGTTAGGCTACGCCTTGCAGCGACGGCGCGGTTTGGTCACTAGCGGTGACAGGCAGTTGCTGCAGGGCTGTATGACTGGCCCTTTGACAATTCCAATTGGAGAAACTGACATGGGTTTTCTAGGAAAACTGTTTGGTAGGAAAGAAGAAGAGAAAGCGGCTCAGGCTCCCAGAGTAGCTGTTCAGTCCGTAGCGACCCAAAAATCCATTCCCCCCGAGAAAGTAGGTATCGACGGTGAATTCGACGAGAGCGGCCTGGCTAAGCGGGTTGCTAAGGCTTTTGACGATGCCAACATCTCTGACGACGTCGGCCTGTGGGTTGCTCAAACCGGCAGCACCGTTGTCCTCAAGTACAACCCCGATGCTCAGGGTGTGCTAGAGCGCGCTAAGCAAATTGCTCAAGGCGTTGACGGCGCAACCGCCGTTCGGGCTGAACCCAACAGCTAGGCCCAACAGCTAGGCCTGGCCAATTAAGCATTAGGAGTGCCCCCGCTAGATCTCTGGCGGGGGCGCTTTCTGTTAGCTCATGCCCTCTAAATCACGCTTCTTAAAGCCAGGCTGCTCCTCGGGGCGGGCTCAACTAAAATGAGGTATCTCATCGGGGCCATTGTCCTTATGCAGGTTTCTTTGCGATACCAGGTGGGGGGCAGTCTGCCCGCCGATGCACCAACCTACGTGCTGCGCCAGGCAGATCGAGCGCTCTACGACGCGGTGCGGGCAGGGGAGTTTTGCTACGTGCTCAACTCGCGGCAGATGGGTAAGTCTAGCCTGCGCATCCGCACTATGCAGCGGCTCCAGGCCGAAGGGGTAGCCTGCGCCGATGTGGACTTGAGCGAGGTGGGCAGCCCCAACATCACCGCCGATCAGTGGTACCTGGGACTGACCAAGAGTATTGCCACTTGCTTTGACCTGTCGATCTCGGCGCGGGGCGAACTGTTTCGCTGGTGGCGATCGCTAGAGGCTCTGGCTCCGGCCCAGCGGCTGCGAGACTTTATCGAAGAGGTGCTGCTGCGGGAAGTCGAGGAAGACATCGTTATCTTTATCGACGAGATCGACAGCGTTATTAGCCTTAACTTTTCGGCTGACGACCTGTTTGCCCTGATTCGCTCCTGCTACAACCGACGGGCCGAACACGCCGCCTATAGCCGCCTGACTTTTGTGCTGCTGGGGGTTGCCACGCCCCAAGACCTGGTGGCCGACAAGAGCCGCACCCCGTTTAACATTGGCCGCTCCATTGCGCTAGAGGGCTTTAAGTTTGAGGAAGTAGCCCCCCTGATTGAGGGGCTGGCGGCCTGGGTGCCCGAACCCGCAGCGGTTATGCAGGCTATTTTGGACTGGACGGGAGGACAGCCCTTTCTCACCCAAAAACTCTGTCAGCTCGTAGCCCAGCGCCAAACTGAAGAGAGCGTTCGCCACGGCCTGGGCGATGTCAATCGTTGGGTGGAGCAGCTAGTCGTGTCGCAGGTGGTGGCGAACTGGGAGTTTCGCGACGAGCCGGAGCACCTGCGCACCATTCGGGACTACCTGCTGTTTGACGAGCAGCAGGCCGGGCGGCTGCTGGGCCTTTACCAGAGCCTGCTGGGGCACGACTGCCTAGACGACGACGAGAGCCCAGAGCAGATGCGGCTGCGGCTAAGCGGGCTGGTGGTCAAGAAGCAAGGCTGCCTGAGAATTCACAACCGGCTGTACGCAGTTGTTTTCAATGCTGAGTGGGTGGAAGCTCAGCTCGCTGCGCGGCGGCCCTACGCGGCGGCATTTACTGCCTGGGTTAGCTCGGCGACCCAGGATGAGTCGCGGCTGCTGCGGGGCAAGGCGCTGCGGGAGGCTCAAAGTTGGGCCATCGGCAAGAGCTTGAGCGTGCTGGACTACCAGTTTTTAGCCGCCAGCGAGGACCTCGACCGTCGGGAGGTGCAGCAGGCGCTAGAGGCCGAGCGACTCAAAGAGGTAGAGGCTCGCCTGAAGCAGGAAAAGCAGGTGGCGAGGCTACAGCGATTTTTGCTGGGGGCGGTGAGCCTGGGCCTGCTGGCGGCGATTGGGCTGGGAGGCGTGACTTGGTGGCAGTATCGCAAGGCGCTGCTGCGGGAGATTGATGCGATCGCACAGTCCTCCGAAGCGCTCTTTGCCTCCGACCGCAGGCTCAAAGCGCTGGTGGAGGCGATTCGCGCCAAACGCCAGCTGCAGCCGTGGCTGAGGGCCGACCCGGCGCTGCAGGCCCAGGTAGACAAAGTGTTGCAGCAGGCGGTTTATGGCGCCACAGAATACAACCGCCTGACCGCCCATGCCTCTGAGGTCAACGTGGTTGACTTTAGCCCCGACGGCAAACTCATTGTTTCAGGCGGCAAAAGCAGAACGCTGATCTTGTGGCGGGCCGACGGCACGCTGATTAAGCAGCTGGAGGAACCCAACGGCGAGAGCCACGTTGGAGAGCCTTACTCCGTGGCGTTTAGCCCCGACAGCGAGATTTTTGCCTTCGGGGGCGGGGCCGACAACGCCATCAAGCTTTGGCGGGCCGACGGCACTTTTTTGCAAAGCCTCAAGGGGCATGAGGCCACCGTTTGGAGTCTAGCTTTCACAGCAGACCGCCAGTTCCTCATCTCAGGCAGCACCGACGGCACGATCAAACTGTGGCAGAAGCAGCCCGCCGCCGATAGCTATCGGTTAACGCGTACCCTCACCGGCCACGGTCAACCCGTTTTCGCCCTGGCTCTGAGCGGCGATAACCAGTGGTTGATGGTGGGCGGAGAAAAAGGCAGCATCAGCCTCTGGCGCTGGGACGGGGAGCAGCAGAACTTTCTTAAACAAACGGCCTTTGTCGGCCACGACGGACCCACACTGGGAGCGGCCATCAGCTATGACGGGCAAACGCTGTACTCGGCCGGTCAAGACAGAACGATTAAAATTTGGCGGCCCGACGGCACTCTGGTCAAAGCCTCAACGGGGCACACCGGGTCGATCTGGAACTTGATTTTGAGCCCCGACAGCAAGCATCTGATCTCCGGCAGTGTCGATACGAGCGTTCGCATTTGGGATGCGGTTGATGGCAGCCTGCTCAAAGTTCTGGGCGGGCAAAACTCGGTGGTTTGGGGCCTGTCTATGACCTCCGACAGCAACTCTTTGGCAGCAGCATCGCTAGACGGCAGCATCGGGCTATACCACAAGAACAATCCGCTGCTCCACACCATTACTCAACACGCCGATGCGTTTACCAGCGCCGAGTTTAGTCCCGACGGGTCGTTCATTGCCTCTGCTACCCTGGAGGGGCTGGTAAAGCTGTGGCGACCCAACGGCGTCCTGCTGCACACCCTAAAAGGCCACGGAGCGGAGATCTGGGACGTCACGGTGAGCCCGGATAGCAAAACGGTTGCCTCTACCAGCATGGACAAGACCATTAAGCTTTGGGATGTTGCTACTGGCAAGCTAACCCGAACTCTGCGGGGCCACTCCGACTCCGTTTGGTCGGTAGAATACACCCCCGACGGCAAAATCTTGGCGTCGGTCGGTCTCGACAGTAGTGTGCGGCTCTGGAACCCCCAGACGGGCGAGCTGCTCAAAACAATGTGGGGCCACGGGGATGCGGTTTGGGGATTGGCCTACAGCCCCGACGGCAAGCAGCTGGCCACCGGCGGCCTGGATCGAGAAATTCGCGTGTGGGCGGCAGATAGCGGCCAGCTGCTGCGCGTGATCAAGGGCCACCAAGCCGGAATTGGCCATATCAGCTTTAGCCCCGACGGCAAAATCATTGCCTCCGGCAGCCTCAACGGCGAAGTTAAGCTTTGGAATGCCGCCGACGGCGCAGAGCTGCGCACTCTGAGCGGCCACCAGGGGCCAGCCTACGGCGTGGAGTTTAGCCCTGATGGCAAAATTGTGGCGTCAGGCTCCACCGATCGCACCGTGAAGCTCTGGGACGTGGCCAGCGGCGAGTTAATCCATACCCTCAACGGCCACAAGTCCCAGGTATTTGGAGTGGACTTTAGCGCCGACGGCAAAAAGCTAGTGTCGTCCTCAATGGATCAAACTCTTTTGCTGTGGGACTTTGAGCAGATTCTTCAGGTAGATTTGCTCAAGTTTGGCTGCGACTGGGTACGCGACTACCTAAAGGCCAATGAGAATGTCAGTCAGAGCGATCGCAAACTCTGCGACGGCATTTGACCCTAGGTACCTCAGCTCACAGCGCTCATATAGCGAGAAAAATACTGCTGGTACAGGCTGCACCGGGGTTTTGCCTGATTGCCGCAAAACTTTACCAGCCCCATGCGCTGCAGTTGGTAGGCTGCGGTGGGCTCTAGCTGCGGCACGGCCTCGTTGAGAGCAACCCTATCAAGAACAGTTCTAAACGCTGCCATCAGCTCAGGATGGCTCTGCAGCGTGAGCCAGTGTTCCCGCAAATGATGACTGAAGATGCCCGCTTCCGTCGGGGCGGCCGCCAGCAGATCTTTCAGGGACACCTCCGGGTGGCTCTTGAGATAGGAAAAGGCCTGCTCCAGCAGGTAGGGGTGACCGCCCACTAGCTCCATCAGGGATTTTGCCGAGGCGACGGGAAACGGCAACCCGTGCTGCTGGGCTAGGGTCTGCGCCTGCGCCTCAGTAAACTCCGACAGCTCCACCGGCACCCCCACATTAAAAGGCGACTGGTTGATATGCAGGCGAATGTAGACGTCGGTGGCGTGGGCAAGCACTAACCGCAACCGCCGCCACAGGGGCCGACTTTTGGCCTTTTCGTGCCAGGAGCGCAGCAGGCCAAAGAAATCTTCGTAGATCTCTGGGTAGGGAAAGAGCACATCCACGTTGTCCAGGCAGAGTACTAGAGGCGTATCGGCCTGGGGCAGCAGGTATTCCTCTAAGTAGGTGGTGGAACTGATTTTGACCCCTACCTGCTCTTCATCCCAGTACTGGTCTAGCTGGCTCGGCAGGCCCAGCTCTCGGCTCAGGTTGGTGCAAAACCAGCGCATGAAGCGGTTAATGCTGGTGAAATGGGTCTGGCGGTCAGCCATCTCAAAGCTAAAGCTGATAGTGCGATAGCGCTCCTGCGCCACCTGAGCCAGCACTCTAGTAATCAGCAGGGTCTTACCCATCAGGTGCGGCGCTTTAATCCGCACCAGTGCCCCCGGCTGCCGCAAGGTTTCGCAGCAGATCTCCTCAATGGGGGGCCGCTCTACATAGATTTCGGGGATAGCCAGGGGCAGTTTAGCTACAGCTTCCGCTTGGGGCGGGGTGCCCTGAGCTTCTAGAGAAACTACCAAAGGGCGCTGGGGAGAGGCCACTTGACGCTGCCAGCGGGCCAGAGCCGCCTGGAAGTTGGTTTTGCTAACGGTTTCTCCCAAGGCGTCGCTGAGCCGCTTCCAGAGCTTGGGGCCAACATCACGCTTGACGTAGTTGACGGAGTAGCCCGAAATTTCAGAGATCTCCTCGTAGGTCTGATCTGCGATCGCACCCTGCAGAATGGCAGTTTCCACATCTGACAAACATCTGCCTGTGCCCTCTAGCAGCACCGTATTTGCCGCCGCCAGCAGTTGCTCTAGTTCCATTAAGGTTTTGGGTCAGCCATTTTGGGCGAGATAGACAGTTAAAGAAAGCTCTATTTGATGAAAGATTCTACCTGAACTTTCCATACCCTCTCCCAAAGCCTTCTAAAAACCTCTTA
>DATNQE010000712.1:0-2738 GCA_036702895.1 Trichocoleus sp.
GCCAAAGGCATTGATCAGGCCAAACAGGTTGTTGATAAAGAAGTAATAGGTGAGCCGCTCATCTGCGATCGCATCGGCACAAACGGTTTGGCTGGTTTGGCTAATGCCGGGAAAGATGCTGTTGAGCAGATGGTGGAACGATTGGCGGTAATAGTAGCCCTGGTTGTCGCGGTAGAAGAAGCGATCGGGGTAGCCCTCTTGCAGCTGCAAAAGGCTGTTTTGCTGGTGCGCTTCGACGGCAATGCCGTAGGTGAAATAGAGCCAGAGAATTGGCTTCAGCGAAATCTGCAAATAGCGGCGGAACCAGTCTACGCTCACCTCAGCTGTCGAGCGCTGCTCTTTGTCAGCCAGGGTTTGGATGATGTGAGCCAGTCGTGAGCTGCCCCATTGCGAGGGGGTTTGAGCAATCGCATCCTGACACAGGGCAATCAGACAGGTAGCATCGGTTTCAGGGGCTGCCTCAAAGGGATTGACTCGCAAAATCGCGGCAAAGCTAGAGGCTTCGGTTTCGCCTGGCAGGGCAACCGTTACATAAGCTGGGTCGCGCACGATGTCGAACCGGGGGAAATGTAGCCGCAAATCCTGACCGATGGGGCTATCGAGCAGGCGTGCCACCTCGACTCCGCGCTCCAGCTCCTTATACAGATTAGTTCGCACAGAGTTTGTCACTTTGATGCTCAGCGACAGCTTGAACATGAACGCGGCATCGGGGTGGTACACGGTGCGAATCGAGGAAGTGGGCCGGAAGGCTTGGCCTTGAATGCCCAGGTCTTGCAAGACCCCCTGCTGCATGAGTTGCTGCACCGCGGGCTGGTGGCGCAAATAATTGGCCTGCCAGGGATGCACGGGAATCAGGGCGTATTCATCCTGCTGGCAATAGATGGCTTTGAACTCGGCATCAACGGCGGGATCGGCCTGAAGCTGCGCCTTGATCAGATCAGTTGCGGTGCGAGGCAAAGCTGACCCCTGCTGAATGATGGCGTGATGTGCCCGGAAGTAGTGCAGTGCAAACTGGCCCTGCAATTCAGGCGAGTAGATCGCCCTCTCCTCTTCGCTAAAGCCTTGGCGGCTCTTGGGCGTGGGGTGGAGATGATGGCCAAAAATAAGCGACTGCTCGGTTTGCAGAAAGGAGCGCTGCCAGCCGTAAAGATCACCAACGTCGGAACGACGCGATCGCACAAAGTGCTCAATGTTTTGGCAGCTCTGAATCACCCGCAGCAGCAGCTCATCGGCGCGATCGCCGCTGCCCTTGGTCAGGGCTAGCTCTTTGGTCACGAGCGCGGCCAGAGTGACATAGTCTAGCTCCAGCAGCTCAGCTGAGTCCGAGGGCTGGTAGTAAACGGGAAAGGCAAACAGATGCCGACCCGTCAACGACCAGTAGCGCACGCCTGCCAGAATATGAATACGCTGCTGCGTCAGGGTGCATTGCACCATTTCACGGGTTGAGGTACGTGCTAGCACTTGTGCCAGCGGCCCGTTGACATCGCTTAGTCGTTCGCCGATGTTGGTTTCTCGCAAATAGCAGTTTAAAAAGCTCTGCAGCGTTGCATATTCGGCAATTTGTTTGTCAGTTGCTTGAACTGTTTGGGAGTTGGCTCCAGCACAGGGTTCAAGGGTTACAGGATTAGTCAGCGTGGGTTCCATATTCTTTTTCTAAGTCGTTTCCTAACTGCTTCACAGCGCTCAAAATGTCGCTGACATGGGCCAGGGTAGTTCTCGGATTGAGCAGGGTGAGCTTAAGATGTGTGCGTCCCGCCACCTGGGTTTGCGCTAAAACGGCCTGGCCCCGATGTAGCAGGGCTTGGCGAATGTGGCGATTGATTAGATTTGCCTGATCCGAAAGCGTTGCCGAGGGGCGGTAGCGGAATACAACAGCGTTGATTACGGGCTGATGGGCTAGCTCTAGCGCTGGGTCTGCCGCAATTTGGTGGGCAGTTTGCTGGGCCAAGTTGATAGTGGCGTCAATCATGGCAGCAAACCCCTGCCGTCCCAGATGTTGCAGAGACACCCACAGCTTCAGGGCATCGAACCGGCGCGTGGTCTGCACTGACTTGGTCACCAGATCGGGAATGCCGTCGCTCTCGTTCTCTTCAGGATTCAGGTAGGCGGCGTGGCGCTTGATTAGCTCGAAGTGCGATCGCACTTTGAGTAAAAACGCGCCGCAGCTAATCGGCTGGTAAAACAGCTTGTGAAAATCCACCGTAATTGAGTCTGCCGCTTCAATGCCTGCCAGCAAAGACTGATTGCGATCGCTCAAGATCAGCGCCCCACCGTAGGCCGCATCCACGTGCAGCCAGAGGTCGTGAGTGCGGGCAGCTTGCGCCAGCTCCGGCAGCGGGTCAATGCTGCCAAAGTCGGTTGTTCCCACTGTGGCCACCAGGGCAATCGGCAGCAGATCTTGTGCTTGTAGCTCGTCTAAGATTCGAGCTAACGCTTTCGGATCCATGCGGAAGTGCTCATCGGTCGGCACTGTCACCACCGCCTGCTCACCCAGGCCTAGCAGCGAAGCCGCCTGCCCAATCGTGAAATGCGAGACTTCTGAGCAAAGAATGCGAAAGCGCTGCGCCTCTGGCGGCAAACCCCGCTGCTGCACCGACCAACCGAGCCGAGCTTGACAGTAGTGGTCGCGGGCCAGCAGCAGCCCCATAAAGTTTGACTGGGTGCCGCCGCTGGTAAAGATGCCGTCGGCCTGGTCATCGTAGCCAAACTGTTCACACAGCCAGTTCACCAGGCGCTGC